>NZ_JBSFVR010000479.1:0-4753 GCF_053592415.1 Streptomyces sp. NPDC002690
GCATGGGCGCGGCCGGCGCCTGGCAGCGGGTGGGCCGGCACGCCGGGCGCCCGCAGCCCGCGGCTCTGCCCCCGGGCTCGCGGGAGCCCTGAGGGCCGTCGCGCGGACCGTGGACCGGTGACGCCGGGTCGGCCCGCTCGCGAAGGTCCTGTGCGGTCCCCGTACCGATTCCCGGTGCACGAGCACGACGGAGCCCCGGACGCTTCCCTCCCCGATGAGGGGGGAGCGTCCGGGGCTCCGTCGTGCACCGGTGGTTCACGCACCGGTCCGCGTGCTACTTGTTGCGGCCGCGCTTCTCGCGGACCCGCACCGACATGTGGATCGGGGTGCCCTCGAAGCCGAACTCCTCGCGCAGACGGCGCTCCACGAAGCGGCGGTAGCCGTGCTCCAGGAAGCCGGAGGCGAAGAGGACGAACCGCGGCGGCTTGGTGCCCGCCTGGGTGCCGAAGAGGATGCGGGGCTGCTTTCCGCCCCGGACCGGGTGCGGGTGGGCGGCGACGATCTCACCGAGGAAGGCGTTCAGCCGGCCGGTGGGGATGCGGGTTTCCCAGCCCTCGATGGCCGTCTCGATCGCCGGTACGAGCTTCTCCATGTGCCGGCCGGTCACCGCGGAGACGTTGACACGCGGTGCCCAGGCGATCTGCGCGAGCTCCGTCTCGATCTCGCGCTCCAGGTAGTAGCGGCGCTCCTCGTCGAGGGTGTCCCACTTGTTGAACGCGACGACGATCGCGCGTCCGGCGTCCACGGCCATGGTGACGATGCGCTGGTCCTGGACGCTGATGGACTCGCTGGAGTCGATCAGGATGACGGCGACCTCGGCCTTTTCCAGCGCGGCGGCGGTACGCAGCGAGGCGTAGTAGTCCGCGCCTTCCTGGAGGTGGACGCGGCGGCGGATACCGGCCGTGTCGATGAACTTCCAGGTGATGCCGCCGAGGTTGATCAGCTCGTCGACCGGGTCACGGGTGGTGCCCGCGAGCTCGTTGACGACGACCCGGTCCTCGCCCGCGACCTTGTTCAGCAGCGAGGACTTGCCGACGTTCGGGCGGCCGATGAGCGCGATGCGGCGCGGACCCCCGAGGGGGGTGCCGCCGAAGCGCTGGGCCGGGGCGTCGGGCAGGGCTTCGAGGACGGCGTCCAGCATGTCGCCGGTGCCGCGGCCGTGCAGCGAGGAGACCGGGTGGGGCTCGCCGAGACCGAGCGACCAGAGGGCGGTGGCGTCGGCCTCGCCGCTCTGGCCGTCGACCTTGTTGGCGCAGAGCACGACGGGCTTGCCGGCCCGGCGCAGCAGCTTGACGACGGCCTCGTCGGTGTCGGTGGCGCCGACCGTGGAGTCGACCACGAAGACGACCGCGTCGGCGGTCTCGATGGCGTACTCCGCCTGGGCGGCGACGGAGGCGTCCAGCCCCAGCACGTCCTGCTCCCAGCCGCCGGTGTCGACGACCTTGAAGCGACGTCCGGCCCACTCGGCCTCGTACGTGACGCGGTCGCGGGTGACGCCGGGCTTGTCCTGCACGACGGCCTCGCGGCGGCCGATGATGCGGTTCACCAGCGTCGACTTGCCGACGTTGGGGCGGCCGACGACGGCGAGAACGGGCAGCGGGCCCGCTCCGGCCTCGTCGAGGGCACCCTCGATCTCCTCGGCGTCGAAGCCTTCCTGCGCGGCGAGCTCCATGAACTCCGCGTACTCGGCGTCGCCAAGTGCTCCGTGCTCGTGGTCCGAGCCGTCGGAGTGAATCTGGTCGTTCATGAAGTCCGTTCCTCTGTACGTCATCATCGATGGGCCGCGGTGACGCGGCTCACTACTCAGGTCTTGACCGGACGCCCGGTGAGGCGCCTGGCGTCTTCCAGGTGCGCGGCCAGCTTCCGCTGGATCCGCACGGTGGCCTCGTCCAGGGCCTTGCGGGTCCGGCGCCCGCTGCCGTCGCCCGCGTCGAACGCGTCGCCGAAGACCACGTCCACCCGGCTGCGCAACGGAGGCAACGCGGATATCAACCGTCCCCGGGCCTCCGTGCTTCCCAGGACCGCCACGGGGACGATCGGCGCCGCGCCGCGCAGGGCGAAGTACGCGAGTCCGGCCCGAAGCGAGGCGAAGTCGCCCTCGCCCCGCGTGCCCTCGGGAAAGATCCCGAGCGCCCCGCCGTCCGCCAGTACGCCGAGCGCCTGGGTGATGGCGGTGCGGTCGGCGGCCGTACGGTCCACCTTCAGCTGCCCGATTCCGCGCAGGAACGGGTCGAGGGGGCCGACGAACGCCTCTTTTTTGATCAGGAAGTGCACCGGCCGGGGCGCGGTACCCATCAGCATCGGTCCGTCGATGTTGTGAGAGTGGTTCACCGCGAGTATGACGGGTCCGGCGGCCGGAACCCGCCAGGCACCCAGAACCCGGGGCTTCCACAGGCCGTACATCAGCCCGATGCCGATGCCGCGCCCCACGGCCGCTCCGCGCGCTGAGGGCGCGGAAGTGGCATCCGTCACTTCGCGGCCCGCTTCTCCTCGACGAGGGTGACGACGCACTCGATGACCTGCTCCAGGGTCAGCTCGGTGGTGTCGACCTCGACGGCGTCGCCGGCCTTGGCGAGCGGAGAGGTCTTGCGGCCGGAGTCGGCCGCGTCCCGCTTGATCAGGGCTTCCTTGGTGGCGGCGACGTCCGCGCCCTTCAGCTCCCCGCTGCGGCGGGCCGCGCGGGCCTCCGCCGACGCGGTGAGGAAGACCTTGAGGTCGGCGTCGGGCAGCACGGTGGTGCCGATGTCCCGGCCTTCCACGACGATGCCCGTCGTGGCGCCCGCGGCGATGGAGCGCTGGAGCTCCGTGATCATGGCGCGCACCTCGGGGACAGCGCTGACGGCACTGACGGCGGCGGTGACCTCCTGGGTGCGGATCGGCCCGGAGGCGTCTTCGCCGTCGACGGTGATCGTCGGGGCGGACGGGTCGGTGCCGGAGACGATCGCGGGCTTGGCCGCGGCGTTCGCGACCGCCGCCGCGTCGGTGATGTCGACGTCGTTGGTCAGCATCCACCAGGTGATCGCCCGGTACTGCGCGCCGGTGTCCAGGTAGCTCAGGCCGAGCTTGGCGGCGACGGCCTTGGAGGTGCTCGACTTGCCGGTGCCGGAGGGGCCGTCGATGGCGACGATCACTGCGGAGCTTGCGGTTTCCACGGCGGTGGGCACCTTCCTGGTACACGGGGCGGGACGGGCGGGGACGGGGCAGGCCGACGAACGGCCTCGGACAAGGTTACCGAGTACCGGGGACACACCTGTACCCCGTTCGGACGCACCCGGTACGGAGCGGGGTGCCCGGCCCCGTACCGGGCGGTGTTTCAGGGCCGGAGCGACCAGCCGCGCCCGGTGAGGGCGGAGCCGAGCGCGGCGGCGGCGCTGGGCTCGACCATGAGCTGGACCAGGCCCGCCTGCTGGCCCGTGGCGTGCTCGATCCGGACGTCCTCGATGTTCACCCCGGCCAGTCCCGCGTCGGCGAAGATCCGGGCCAGCTCGCCGGGGCGGTCGCTGATCAGGACGGTGACGATCTCGTACGAGGCGGGGCCCGCGCCGTGCTTGCCGGGAACCCGGACGCGGCCTGCGTTGCCGCGCCGCAGAACGTCCTCGATGCCCTCCGTGCCCGTACGGCGCTTCTCCTCGTCGGCGGACTGGAGGCTCCGCAGGGCCCGCACCGTCTCGTCGAGATCGGTGGCGATACCGGCGAGCACGTCGGCGACGGGTCCGGGGTTGGCGGAGAGGATCTCCACCCACATCCGGGGGTCGGAGGCGGCGATCCGGGTGACGTCGCGGATGCCCTGCCCGCACAGGCGTACGGCGGTCTCGTCGGCCTCCTCCAGCCGGGCGGCGACCATCGAGGAGATCAGCTGCGGGGTGTGCGACACGAGGGCGACGGCCCGGTCGTGCGCGTCGGCGTCCATGACCACGGGGACGGCCTTGCAGACCGCGACCAGCTCCAAGGCGAGGTTGAGCACCTCGGTGTCGGTGTCCCGGGTCGGGGTGAGCACCCAGGGGCGGCCCTCGAAGAGGTCCCCGGTGGCGGCGAGAGGGCCGGAGCGCTCCTTGCCGGCCATCGGGTGCGTACCGATGTACGGGGTCAGGTCGATCCCCAGCGCCTCCAGCTCGCGGCGGGGCCCGCCCTTGACGCTCGCCACGTCGAGGTAGCCCCGGGCGACGCCGCCGCGCATGGCGCCGGCCAGTACCGACGCCGTGTGCGCGGGCGGTACGGCGACGACGGCGAGGTCCACCGGCCCCTCGGGCGGCTCCTCGGTACCGGCCCCGAGCGCCGCGGCGGTGCGGGCCGACGCGGGGTCGTGGTCGGCGAGGTGGACGTGGATGCCACGGCCGGCCAGGGCGAGGGCGGCGGAGGTGCCGACCAGTCCGGTACCGATGACGAGCGCGGTTCTCACTGGGCGATGTCCTTGCGGAGGGCGGCGGTGGTGCCGGGGCAGACGTGCTGGCATCCGCGCCCGGGAGAGGCCGGTCTCGATGGGGGCGAGCGTCCGGACCACCCGGGGCATGGCTCCCCCTCGACGTCGGGTCTCCGGGCGCGGATCAGCGGGACATCGACGATACCGAGCCCGCGGCGCGCGGCGACCGCGGGGAAGCCGTTGCGGGGTGTCCACAGTAGAGGGAACGTCCGGCGGGCGGGACCGGTGTTCCCCTCCGCTGGCGGGGATCTCCTGGACCTTCATGGTGCCGAGGCTGGTGACGTGTTCGGACCAGCGGGCGCCCTCCGCCCAGCCGGGGAGGGCGTTGCCCTG
>NZ_JBSFVR010000480.1:0-4740 GCF_053592415.1 Streptomyces sp. NPDC002690
ACCAGTTCGAGGGCCTTCTCGATGTCGGCGCGCTCCAGCCCGGTGGCGGCGAGGGGGTGAGGCCGGCGGCCGCGCTCGCCGCGGCGGCGGTCAGGACCGTCGCGCGGACGCCCCGGTTGAGGCCGGACTGGGTGGGGCGGCGATGGGACACCACGGGCCGTGCTCCTTCCGCTGCGCGCGTACGCACGCGGCCCCCTGCCGCCCGGGCCGGGCGGGCCGAGGGACGGGAGCCGCACAGCAGACAGACAGTAATCGTCCGGTTACGCACCGGCCAAGGACCGGACCGGTCGCGCGGGGGCCCGAAACGGCTCCGCCCCGGCGGTGACCTCGGTCTCCGTCGGGGCGGGGCGTCGTGCGGGGGCGTACCGATTCGCCCGTTCGGGCGTCAGGTACGGATGCCGGGCGGGCGTCAGATGCGGACGCCGACCTGGAAGCTGCCGATGGTGTCCATCGACTCGTAGCGGACGTACGCGCCGGGGTGCGGGGCGTGCAGCACCGTGTTGTTGCCCGCGTAGAGGGCGACGTGCTCGGTGTTGTTGAAGAACACCAGGTCGCCCGGTTTCAGCGAGCTGCGGCCGATCTGCGTGCCCTGGTTGATCTGGGTGTACGTGGTGCGAGTGATCGCGACACCCGCCTGCGCGTAGGCCCACTGCGTGAGGCCCGAGCAGTCGAAGGAGCTGGGGCCCGTGCCGCCGGAGACGTACGGCTTGCCGATCTGCGTGGCGGCGTTGGCGAGGGCGGCGGCGCCGAGGGCGGAGGCGGGGACCTCGTTGCCCAGGTCGACGCGGGTGCCGGCGGAGCGGCTGGCGCGCGCGTCGTCGTCGGCCATCTTCTGCCGCTCGGCGGCGGTGAGCGTGTTCAGCAGGGTCTGGGCGTCGGCGAGCTTCTTCTGGTACTTCTTCTTGTTCGCGCCGAGGGCGTCGCGGACCTCGGAGAGCTCGGAGAGCTTCGCCTCGGCTTCCTTGCGCTCCTGGGCGAGGCTGCGCTGCTTGGCCTGGATCTTCTCCAGCGACTCGGTCTGCTTGGCCGTCAGCTGGTCCAGCGCGGAGGCCTGGTCGAGGAAGGTGTCCGGGTCCGAGGCGAGGAAGAGCTGCACGGAGGGATCGATGCCGCCGGAGCGGTACTGCGCGGTGGCGATCGAACCGAGTTCGCCGCGGAGGCTGTTGAGGTCCGCCTGCTCGCGGGCGACCTTGTCCTGGAGGGCGTCGACCTCCTTCTCCAGCTTCTCCTGCTGCTCCTTGGCCCCGTTGTACTTCTCGGTGGCGGCCTCGGCCTCTTCGTAGAGCTTGTCGACCTTCTCCTTGACCTCGGCCTTGGTCGGCTTCGGGTCGGCGTGCGCGGCCTGGGCGGACAGGGCCACTGCGGCCGCGGCGGTCGCGGTGAGCACGGTCACACGGGCGCGGCTCGGCTGCTTGGGTCGACGGTGGGACGCCACGAAGGCGAGCTCCTTCTTCCTCAGAGCCGCCTACCAGACCGGAGGGCAGTGTGCCCGGTACGACCCGGCTCCGCACACTTCACGGACTCGGCGGTTCCTTCGCCGCCACCCCGAATGAGTGACCTACCGTGCGAAGGTTCGAGCACTGACCCTAGTGACCAAGCTGTGATCAGTTCAAATCCTCCCCGGAAAAACTTCGTCACACCCGACGCCCCCCGGGCCCTCGACGCACCGCGCGTAGCGAGGAGTTGACGGTACGTTTCTCCGAATCCTACCGAATGCGGCATGCCACCCCACACCGACCTTCGGGAACTAAACGCGTGAAAGCCGCTTCAGGAGCAGGGCGGACGCGACGGGTCGGGCACCGGCCTTGGCCACTCCGTCCGCCACCTCCCGGTCGGTGGAGACCACCACGACGGGCCGTCCCGGCGGTTCGGCGCGGGCCAGTTGACGGATCAGCTCGTCGGCGGTCACCCCCGCCTTGCTGAAGAGCACCCGGACCCCGCGCGGCGGCGCGAGCAGCACCGGCACGGCCAGCTCCGCCCCGTCGAACACACAGGTCATCTCGGCACCCGTCTGCGCGGCGAGCATCGAGAGCCCGCCCAGCAGCCTCAACCGCTGCTTCTCCAGGGGCATCTGCGGATAGCCGGTCTTCGTGACGTTGTAGCCGTCGACGATCAGGTGCGCCTGGGGCAGGGCCAGCAGCTGGTCCAGCAGCGCCGGGTCGGTCTCCGACAGCGCCCTGGCGGCGATGTCCTTGGGCGACATCCGGCCCGGCTCGACCGCGTCCACTCCGTCGGCGGGGCGGGACGTCGCGGGCGGCAGCGCGAGTTCGCGGCGCAGACCGGCGGCGGCGTCGAGCACGGTGTCCAGCAGCAGCCGCAGCCGCATGTCCTCGACCGAACGGCCCTCGCGGGCGGCTCTGCGGCCCGTCTCCACGGCTGTCTCGGCCTCTGCCAGGCGGGTCTTCAGCCGGCGGGTCTCGCTCTCGGCCTGCGAGACCTGGGCCGCCGCCTCGGCGCGTACGGCGTCCGCCTCGACGGTGGCCCGGCGCACCGCCGCCTCGCTGCGCTTGACCTCGCTCAGCGCGCTGCGCAGCTTGCGGTGGAGCGACTCGGACTCCTTGCGGGCGGCGTCCAGTTCGGCACGGAGCCGCTCGGTGTCGGTCTTCGTCTGGTCGCGCGCGTGCGCCAGTTCCTCGCGCAGGCGTTCCGTCTCGCGCCGGTTCTCGTCGTCGGCGCGCTCCGCGCTGGCCCGCTGGACCTCCTCGCCGGCGGCCTGCACCAGCTTGACCCAGCCGACCGGGCGGAGCACGTACGCGGCTGCGGCGACGTCCACCGGATCGGCGGCGGCCGGGGGAGCGCCGGACTCCAGGGCGCGGGCCAGCTCGGGCTGGGCGGCCGCGATCCGCTCCCCGATGCGCCCGCGGAAGCGCGCGTCGCCCTCCAGGGCCGCGGCCATGGCGTTCCCGGCGAACTTCGCGCGCCGGGTCGGGGTGAAGCGGGCGTACTGACGCAGCTGGGCGGGCAGCTCGCCGACCGTCAGACCCCCGAAGGCGTCCGAGACCAGCGCGACCACCCGCCGCCGCACTCCCTCGGGCAGCGGGCGGTCGAGCGCCTCGACGGCGCCGTCGGCCCCATCGGCCGGATCAGCGCCGCTGGTCGGCTGCTCCACCATCCGTCACCCCATCGTGTCTGTGGTGCGACTCCGTCAGGAGTCGGCACCTGGCCTGTCCACCAGTTCGATCTGGTCCACCGCGTTGCACCAACGGCAGCGCACCGATTCGATCGTCTCACTGACGACCTCCCGCTCCTCGACACTGGCGTCACCGGCCAGGTCGAGGTGGATGTACTCCACCACCTTCGACGACCTCGTCACGTCGAAACGAGTGAGGTTCCCGCAGAGCGTGCAGCGCCAGCGGGTCGCGTCGGTCGGCTGGGGAACCGTCGTCATCGTGCCGTCCTCTTTCGTCGTCGGGGCCTCGTGCCGTCCCGGACCGGGCCCCGTCCTGTCCTGCCTCAAGGATCTCGCGGTGCGCCGTCGAACTGCGGGTGTCCTGGGGCAACCCTACGGCCTCGTACCCCGCCACCGGCACGGCGAGGCGGCCCGTTCCGTTCCGTCCCGGTACGTCATGCTCCGTACATGATCGAACGGCGTGACGCGGACCCGCTGGGCCCGGTACGAAGACTGCGCCTCCCGGCGGCGGCGGGCGGCGCCCCCGTCACGTACGGCCTCATCGCCGTGTGCTGCCTGGTCTTCGTGGTCAGCCCGGTCTCCGGCCTCGGCCCCTCCCCCGGCACCGCCGACGCGGCTCTCGCCGCCCAGGCCGGGTACTTCGAGCGGTGGGGCGTGATCCCGGCGGAACTGTGGGGCGGCCCGGCGCACGCGTGGCTCACCCCGTTCACCGCTCTCTTCGTGCACGGCGGCTGGCTGCACCTGCTGGGCAACATGCTCTTCCTGCACGTGTTCGGCGCCATGGCCGAGGAGCGGATGGGCCACCTCGGCTTCGCCCTCTTCTACACGGGCTGCGGCTGTCTGACCCTGGTCGTCTACGCGGCGGCGTACTCCGGCTCCGAGCAGACGCTGGTCGGAGCCTCGGGTGCCATCTCGGCGGTGCTCGGGGCGTTCCTGCGCCTCTTCCCCCGGGCGCGGGTCACCAGCATCTTCCCGTTCCTCCTCTTCCTGCCGCTGCGCTTCCCGGCCTGGATCGTGCTCCTCTTCTGGTTCGTCCTCCAGTGGCTGGCGGCCCGGAGCGCGGGGAGCGGGCCCGGCGTCGCCTACCTGGCACACGTGACCGGGTTCGGAGCGGGATTCGTCCTGGCCCGGGGGCCCCACCGGCGTGGGGCTAGAGTGAAGACACCAGCCACGGCCACCGAGGGAGAAAGCCAGCCGTGATCACCGCGATCGTGCTCATCAAAACCAGCGTCGACCGGATTCCGGAGATCGCCGAGTCCATCGCGGCGCTCGACTGCGTCAGCGAGGTCTTCTCGGTCACCGGTACGTACGACCTGATCGCCATGGTCCGGGTGGCCCGCCACGACGACCTCGCCGAGGTCATCCCCGGCCGGATCAGCAAGATCCAGGGCGTGGAGGCCACCGATACCCACGTGGCGTTCCGTACGTACTCCCAGCACGACCTGGAGGCCGCGTTCGCCATCGGCCTGGACGCGTAACCACCGCTCACGGAGCGGTCCTCGGCAGCGCTTCGGCCGGGGACGGGCAGCTGCCCGTCCCCCCCCGCAAAGTTTAAAGCGGCGGCGCGCGAAAAGAGAGGGTCACCCGCGCGCGGCGGCACCGCCCCCCCC
>NZ_JBSFVR010000481.1:0-4656 GCF_053592415.1 Streptomyces sp. NPDC002690
CGACCTGGCGTACCGAGGCCGAGCCCGAGCAGGTCCGCGCGCCTCCCCACCGGGCTTGCGGCGTACCACCCCCGAGATGCGTCCGAATCCATGTGCGATTGTCGGTCGGGCGTGATACTCACTAGGCACGGGGTGGAAGGATCATGGACCTCCCCGCTCGACACAGGCCAGGGGGTGGGGACGTGGCGTTGCTCCGTGATTGGACGCTCGCGCTCGGAAAACAGGTGGGCCGGCCCGGCGCACAGTTGCAGAAGGACTCCGGAGATCCGGAGGTCCCGCGCATCAGGGCGGCTGCCGCAGCCGCGGACTGGGGCACCGTGCGCGCGATACTCGTGGCGCGTCCCGAGAGCGAGGACCGCACGGAGTTGCTCTGGGCCGTCGGCGAGACGGCACGGGTGGAACGGTGGATCACCGAGGCGGCGGAGTCCGAGCCCGATGCGGCGCTGCCCCGGGTCGTGGCCGGTCTGCGCTACCTCGCCTGGGGCTGGGAAGCCCGTACGTCGGCGAGGGCGACCCACGTGTCCCGCGAGCAGTTCGAGGTGTTCCACGACCGGCTGCGCACGGCCGAACGGTGGCTGTACGAGGCGGCGGAACGCGAACCGGGGTGGACCTCCCCCTGGTACGGCCTCCAGACCACCGGGCGCGGACTCCAGGTCGGCCAGGACGTCGCGCGGCGCAGGTTCGAGGCCACGGTCCGGCGCGATCCGCATCACCTCGGAGCCCACGCGCAGCAGTTGCAGCAGGTCTGCGACAAGTGGGGCGGCTCGCACGAGGAGATGCACGCCTTCGCACACGCGTCCGCGTTCGGTGCCCCCGGCGGCACCCTGCTGGGCACGCTGGTGGCGGACGCGCACATCGAGCAGTGGCTCTCCCTCGACGTGGGCGCGGACGCCGCCTACATGCACCGGCCGGAAGTGGCCCAGTCCCTGCGCAAGGCCGCCGAACACTCCTACCGGCACCCGGACTTCGTCCGTCGCGGCTCCTGGAACCAGCTCCTCAACTCCTTCGCCCTGGCCTTCTCCCTGGTGGGGGATCGCGACGCGGCACGGGAGTGCTTCCGGGCCACCGAGGGCCGCGTCAGCGAGTCCCCCTGGAGCTACGTGAACCACCGCGACCCCGTCGCCGCCTACCGGAAGCACCGCGCGGCGGCCGGACGCTGATCCGCCGACGCGCCCTCCCGGGTGTCTTCCCCGACCCGACCGTCCCTTCCTCGTCCTCGTCCGGCGCTCCGCGCGACGAGCACGTGCCCCTCACGAAAGTCTGCGACCCGGTGCCTCCTTCCGAGACCGCCCACACCTTCCAGGTCGACCTGCGTGGCCTGGTCGACCTGCTCTCCCACCACCTGTACTCCTCTCCCCGCGTCTACCTGCGTGAGCTGCTGCAGAACGCGGTGGACGCCATCACAGCCCGCCAGGTCCTCGATCCCGGGGCACCCGGCCGTATCACGGTGCGTACCGGCGACACCCTCACCGTCACGGACACCGGTGTCGGTCTGACCGAGGCCGACGTCCACCGGTTCCTCGCCACCATCGGGCGCAGCTCCAAGCGGACCGCCGACGGCGCCCTGGACGGGGCCGGGCTCGACTCGGCCCGCGGCGAGTTCATCGGCCAGTTCGGCATCGGACTGCTCGCCTGCTTCGTGGTGGCGGACGAGATCGTCGTGACCAGTCGTACGGCGGCCGATCCGGCGGCGCCCGCCGTCGAATGGCGGGGCCACTCCGACGGCCGGTACACCATCCGTGCGCTGCCCGCCTCGGCCGTTCCCGAACCGGGCACCACCGTGCGCCTCACCCCGCGCGCCGACAGCGCCGAGTGGACCGAACCGGAGCAGGTCGTCTCCCTCGCCCGGCACTACGGCGGTCTGCTGCGCCACGAGGTCGTCGTCGTCGGCCCCCGGGGCGAGACCCACCGCGTCAACGAGACGCCCCCGTGGGAACGGACGCACCGATCGCCGCTGGCCAAGCGCGAGGCGTTCACGGAGTACTGCCGCACCCTCTTCGACTTCACGCCGCTCGACACCATCGAGCTCGACCTTCCGGCTGCCGGACTGCGCGGGGTCGCGTACGTCCTGCCCACCGCGGTCAGCCCGGCCCAGAAGGCGGGGCACCGGGTCCACCTCAAGGGGATGCTCCTCACCGACCAGGCACCGGAGTTGCTGCCCGAGTGGGCCTTCTTCGTGCGCTGTGTCGTCGACACCACCAGCCTGCGGCCGACCGCGTCCCGGGAGGCACTCTACGAGGACGGCACGCTCTCCGCCGTACGAGACGCCCTGGGCGAGCGGATCCGCGACTGGCTCACCGGCCTCGCGGCGAGCGATCCCGCCCTGCTGCACCGCTTCATCGACACCCACCACCTCGCGGTCAAGGCGCTCGCCCGGTACGACGACGAGTTGCTGCGCATCGTGCTGCCGTGGCTGCCGTTCGAGACCTCCGACGGCAACGTGACCCTGGAGGATTTCGCGCGTACGCACCCGACGCTGCTGGTCACGCGCAGCGTCGAGGAGTTCCGGCAGGTCGCCCCGATCGCGTCGGCCGCCGGGCTCGGAGTCGTCAACGGCGGCTACACCTACGACCGTGACCTCGTGCACCGGCTGCCGGAGATCCGGCCCGGCACGGCCGTCGCGGACCTGGACCCGGCCACCGTCACGGCACATCTCGACGCCGTGGACGCCTCCGCCGAACTCCGTGCGGCGGCCTTCCTCGCCATCGCCCGGGAGACGATCGGCGTCCACGACTGCGACGTCGTACTGCGCGACTTCCAGCCCGTCACCGCCCCGGCGCTGCTCCTCGACAACCGGGAGGCCCGGCACGAGCGGACCCGGTCGAGTCTCGCCGCCGACAGCGACGGCCTCTGGGCGGACATCCTCGGCTCACTCCGTCAGGAGGTGCCGCGCGCCCAGTTGGTCCTGAACCACCTCAACCCGCTGGTCCGCCAGGCGATCACGATCACCGAACGGGGCCTCGCGGTCGCGGCGGCCGAGGCTCTCTACGGCCAGGCGCTGCTGCTCAGCCGCCGCCCCCTGCGGGCGAGCGAGAGCGCCCTCCTCAACCGGGCCTTCATCGGCCTGCTCACCCACGCCATGCACCAGCCCGGCACGACGGCGCCCGGCTCCGAGCCGCGGAAGGAACTGTAGATGCTGGACACTCCCGAGGCCGTGATCGAGGCGCTCCGCGAGAACTACGACCGCCCCCACGGACTGGCGCGCACGGTGGTCGCCGAGGAGCTCGTCGAGGCGGCGGAGTCCTTCGAGAAGCCCGACGTCCTGGTGACGGCGCTGCTGGAGCTGATGTCGGCGTACGAGTACGTCGGCGAGCACGCCAAGGCGCCCGTCGCGTTCGCGCGGCTGCTCAAGCTCTGGGACACCACTCCCGAGTCCTTCAGCGAGTGGGAGGGACACCAGGTCTTCTGGCGGTTCAAGTGGGTGACGACCTCCCTGCTCCAGGTGCCCGAGGTGCCCCTGGCGTCCGTACACCGCTGGATCGACGAGATGCGCCGCCGGTACGAGGCGGCGGGTCACTCCCTCCAGCCGGTGGCGGCGATGCGCCACCATGTCGCGTCCCACACGGGCGTGGGCGTCGCCGACGCGTACGACCTGTGGGTCACCCGGCCCCGCAGCGGGCTGAGCGACTGCGAGGCCTGCGAGATACGGCACCGCGCCCGGTACCGGATGGCGACGGGCGACGACGGCGCGGCACTGGAGACCTGGGCGCCGGTCCTCGGCGGCGGCACCACCTGCACGGAGGAGCCTCAGACGAGCCAGGCCCGTGCGCTGCTGCCGCTGCTGCGCCTCGGCCGGACCGACGAGGCCCGCTCCCATCACCTGGCCGGTTACCGGCGGGTCCGCGGCAACACCGGCATGCTGCAGGAGGTCGGTCTGCACCTGGAGTTCTGCGCCCTCTCGCGCAACGCGGGACGCGGGCTGGAGATCCTCGCCGAGAACCGTCCGCTCTTCGACGCGACCGGGGCCCCGGGGGGCCGGCTCGGCTTCCTCACCGGTGTGGAGGTACTGCTCGCCGCGTTGGTCGAGGACGGTCACGCCGACACCGCCGTCGCCGGGCCGCCCGGACGAAACTGGACGGCGGGTGAACTCCTGGCCCACGTCCGGCCGGAGGCGGACCGGCTCGCCGCCGCCTTCGACGCGCGCAACGGCACCACGGCGGTGGGCGATCGCCGCATGGTGCGCCTCGCCCGGCGCCCTCTGCTCGACGAGCCGCTCCCCCTGGGGCTGCGGATCTCCACCACCCGGCCCTCCGCGCCCGCCGTAGCGCCCGCCACGGCGCTGGACGTACCCGACGACTTCGTCGCCCTGGTGCGCGAGGCCCGGCGTCTGCTCGTCCTGGGGCATCCCGGGGCGAGCCGGCTCTGGGCCCGGGTGGCAGGACGGCTGGAGGACGGCACCGCCGCCCACGACGAGGCCCTCGGCCCGGAGGTCCGGCTGAAGGCGGAGGTCGCCCAGCACCGGGCCGTCGACGGATTCTCGTTCAGGAGACACGCCCCGGAAAGCTATGCCGGGCTCCGGGAAGCGGCGGACCTGTTCGCGGAAGTGGACATGGGCTGGCTCGCGCTCGCCGCCCGCTGCCGGGCGCTCGCATGGTCCTCCGCCGCCGAGGAGGACCTGGACGGGACGGCGCGGGACGGCGCCGGGGCAGACACCGG
>NZ_JBSFVR010000482.1:0-4632 GCF_053592415.1 Streptomyces sp. NPDC002690
GGGCGGGGTCTGCGGCTGCGCGGCCTCTACCAGCACTCGGCGCGGGCGAGCCTGGTACTGCGGGCGCACGCGGCCCGGGTGGCCGAATCCGGCGGCGAGACACGGACGGTCCGCGAACTCAGCGGTGAGATGACCCTCGTCGACCAGGAGGTGGCGTTCCTCCCCGACACCGCGTTCCCCGGCGACACGGTCGTGGTCAGGGACCCCACCGTCGTCTGCCAGCTGCGCGGGCTCTTCGAAGCGATGTGGCAGTCGGCCTCACCGGTGTGCCCCGAGGAGCTGGGCTACGGCGGGACGATCGACGAAGTCCACCGTGCGGTGGCCCAGTTGCTCGCGGAGGGGATCAAGGACGAATCGGCGGCCCGCCGCCTCGGCGTCTCGGTGCGCAGCTTCCGGCGCCATGTGGCGGGCCTGAGCACCAGCCTGCGGGCGACGAGCCGCTTCCAGACGGGGGCGGCGGCCGCGCGGGCCGGGTTGCTGCACGACTCGCCCCGCTGAGGGGCGGCCCGTCGTTCCTGACGGGAGTGCGCCCGATGCCTGCGACCGCGTGGGACCGCAGGTCCACCCGGTCCCGGACCATCGTTAACAGCGAGGCAACTTGGCTGTCGCCACACCGATATACGGACGCCGCACCATGGACAACGTACGGCCGTGCGGGTGCCGTGGACCGGCCGGGGCGACTTCACGTCGACCCGGCCGGTTTCCCGTTCCGGAGTCGAGCGGGCCCCCTTGTCGGGGGGACCCGGGCGGTGGAGTATCGCCGCGTGACACTCACACGGGGCGCCCGCATCACCGGTACGGCCCTCAGCGCCGTGCTCGCACTGATCACCGCCGGCTGGATCGTCCGGGACCTGCGGGTCCTCCACGGTCCCGGCCCGCTCTGGGACATGTGGACGGGGTTGCCCGAGGGCTACCCCACCGCACTGCCCGCCACGACCGGCGGCACCCTGGTCCTCCTCCTCGTGCAGGTCGTCACCGCCGTCGTCGTGCCCCGGTCGCCGGTCGCCGCCGCCGCGCTGGTCGCCACCGGCACGGCCACCCTGCTGCTCCGGCTTCCCGGCGTCTGGATCACCACCGCCTCGTGGATGGAGGGCCGTTACGACGACGGACTCCGCGTCCGCGCGCTGATCTGCACCCTCGTCACCCTGGCGGTCTCGGTCGCGATGATCGTGACCGCCTCGGCCGGCCGGCGGCCCGCCGAGGACGTGGGGCTCCCCGCGCCGACCCGGCCCACCACGGGGGCCGCGGTGGTCGCCTTCCTCGCGCTCGGGATCTCCGGCGTGGTGGTGATCGCGTGGGAGATCCGGCAGTACGTCGTCTACCCGGCCGAGGTCTACCCCGCCTGGTACCTCGGCGGGCACGCGATCAGCGCCCCGCTGTTCGACGCGCCGGCCGGCTGGTCCACCGTGGCCGTGGCGCTGCTCGCCCTGTTCGCCGGGGCCGCGGCCCTCGCGCACGCCGTGCACTCCCGGCCGTTCGGCGGGATCGCCGCGGTCTTCCTGCTGCTCTCCGGCGGTGTGAGCATCGCCCGCGGTGTCCGGCTGCACCTTTTCGGGATGTTCGCCGACGCGGGGTTCGAAGGCCAGCTGAGCGTGATCTCCTGGGTGTTCCTCGCCGTCGCGGGGCTCGTCGCACTCCTGGCGATCGCCCGCCGGGGGCGTCCGGCCGCCGAGGGCGGACCGGGACAGGGCTGGGGGCCCGGTGCCCCCGGGTACGGCTACCCGCCCCTCGGGCCGCCCGGCAGGGCACCCGGCTACGGCTACCCGTACCCGTCGTCGGCCTCCGGCTCCGGGTACCCGGGCGCACCCGGTTACGGCTACCCGCCCTCCGGGTACGGGCCCGGCCAGGTCTCCGGGCAGGGCCCGGCGGAGGGCTCCGGGCCGGACTACGGGCCCGGCTCCGGGCCGGGACACGGGCCGGGACACGGACCCGCGCAGGGCGGCGGTTTCGGTCCGCCGCCGCCCTCGTCACCGCCGCCCGGCTGGTGAGCCCGGGGCCCCGGGTCAGTCCGTCGCGGGTGCCGCCGCCGACGGCAGGCCCAGGGACCGCTTGAGGAAGTCCACCTGGAGCAGCAGCAGGTTCTCCGCGACCTGTTCCTGCGGGGTCATGTGCGTCACCCCGCTCAGCGGCAGCACCTCGTGCGGGCGGCCCGCCGCCAGCAGGGCGGAGGAGAGCCGCAACGCGTGCGCGACCACCACGTTGTCGTCGGCCAGACCGTGCACGATCATCATCGGCCGCACGGTGTCCGCCGGTTCGGACAGTCCGTCGTCGGTCACCAGCGAGTTGCGCGCGTACACCTCGGGCTGCCCGGCGGGGTCGCCGAGGTACCGCTCGGTGTAGTGCGTGTCGTAGAGACGCCAGTCGGTCACCGGGGCGCCCACGACCGCCGCGTGGAACACGTCGGGGCGGCGCAGCACCGCGAGGCCGGAGAGGTAACCGCCGTAGGACCAGCCGCGCATCGCCACCTTCGACAGGTCCAGCGGGAAGCGCTCGGCCAGTGCGTGCAGGGCCTCGATCTGGTCGTCCAGGGTGAGCGTGAAGGCGTCGCGCACGGCCTTCTCCCAGGCGGGCGAGCGGCCCGGGGCGCCCCGGCCGTCCGCGACCACGACCGCGAAGCCCTGGTCGGCGAACCACTGGGAGGTGAGGTGGGCGTTGTACGCGGCGACCACCCGGCGGCCGTGCGGGCCGCCGTACGGGTCCATCAGCACCGGAAGCGGACCGTCCGACTCCTGGTAGCCGGTGGGCAGCAGTACGGCGCACGGGATGCGCCGCGCGCCCCCCTCGGTGAGGGTGAGCCGGGGCCGCAGCCCGGGTTCCTGGGCGTGGTTCGCCACCTGGGCGACCTGCTTGCCGTCCCGCAGGACGCGGACGGTCGCGCCGGGGCGCTCCAGTGAGGTGGAGAGCAGCACCGTGAGAGGGCCGGAGCGCACCGCCGAGTGGACACCCACCCCCTCCGACATCCGTTCGACGCCCAGTTCGCTCACCCGGTAGACATGGCTCTCGCCGGTCTCCGGCGCGGCGGCCTCCTCGCCCGCCACGGCCTGCACCAGGACGTCGGACTCGCCGACGTCCAGGACCGCCTGGAGATGCAGCCGCGCCCCGGTCAGGGCCCGGTCACCGACGTGCAGGACCCGCGCCCCGCCCTCGTCCGCGATCCGCACGAGCCGCCCGTCCGGCGTCCAGGCGGGCACCCCACCGAAAAGATCAAGCCACGTCGGGTCCTCGTCCGCGTGCACGGTCCGGGTCGCCCCGGTCGCCGGGTCCACCGTCAGACACCGCTGACCGCGCTGGTCGCGCGCCTGCACCAGCAGGAGCGGCGCACCCGCCGACGACCAGTGCACCCGGGCCAGATACGGGTAACGCGCCCGGTCCCACTCCACCTCGATGCGCCCGCCGGCGAGGTCCACGAAGAAGAGCCGGACCTCGGCGTTGGGTGTCCCGGCGGCCGGGTAGGCGACCTCGGCGGGCTTGCTCTCCGGGTGCGCGGGATCGGCGATCCACCAACGCCGGACCGGGCTGTCGTCCACCCGGGCCACCAGCAGCCGGTCCGAATCCGGCGACCACCAGAAGCCCCGGCTGCGGTCCATCTCCTCCTGGGCGATGAACTCCGCGAGCCCGTAGGCGAGGTGCTCCCCCTCCGGTTCGGCCACCGCCCGGTCGTCGGTGCCGTCCGCGCCGACCACCCGCAGCGCGCCCCGTGCGACGTAGGCGACGTGCCGCCCGTCGGGGGAGGGCCGGGGGTCGATGACCGGTCCCGGGACCGGCAGCGCCCGCGCCGTACCGGCACGCAATTCAGCCACGTACACCTTGCCGGAGAGTGCGAACGCGGCCAACTCCGCCTCGGCGTCCAGCGCGTACCCGACGATGCCCGCACCGCCCTCACGTGCGCGTTCGCGCCGTGCCCGCTCCTGGGGCGAGAGCTTCTCCGTCGAACCGCCCAGCAGGGTCTCGGGGTCGGCGGCGAGGCGCTCCTGGCCGGTGGAAGGGTCCAGCACCCAGAGCCGGTTGACCGAATCCGTGCCGGAGGTGGAACGCAGGAAGACCACCCGCGTCCCGTCAGGTGAGACGGAGAAGGCCCGGGGCGCACCCCGGGTGAATCGCTGGGTCCGGGCGTGCTGACGGGGAAAAGACAGCTTCTGCGAGGTCATGGGCCGAAACCTAGCCCGGCGGCGGCCGTCCGTGCGCCCCCTCGTGCTGCAGTGACCCGGACAATGCCCTGGCACGGATAGTTATGATCCGTAGCGCTCGGTGGGTAGGAACCTGCTGGGCTCTCTACTGCTGCCCGACCGCTGTCCGTTCAGACCCGATGTGTTTGACCCGTCCCGATGTTCCGTCGCGACCGTACTGATGGAGGTGAACCGCCGTGGCACTCTCGATTTCGGCGGTAGTGCTGCTGGCGATCGTCGTCTTCCTGCTGATCCGGAAATCCGGACTCAAGGGCGGACACGCGGCGATCTGCATGCTGCTCGGGTTCTATCTGGCGAGTTCTTCCATCGCCCCGACGATCGCGGACCTCACGTCGAACGTCGCGGGCATGATCGGCAGCATCAAGTTCTGACGGCCCGCGGGGCCGTGTCGGGACTCGGCCACCCCGCGTGCGTACGCAGGGCCCCCGCCAACGGCAGGGGGCCC
>NZ_JBSFVR010000483.1:0-4536 GCF_053592415.1 Streptomyces sp. NPDC002690
CGGCAACGGCGGGGGCGCACCCCGGACCCGCCGCGCCGCGTAAGGCGCCGCGTCCCCGGTGTCCCTGAGACACCGCGGTGGACGCGGGTACGCACGAAGGGCGACGCCCGGTCCGGTTCTCCGGACCGGGCGTCGTGCTGTCCTGTGCCGTCGCGCTCCGCGGGGCCGGGCCGGGGGAGTAGTACGGGCGAACGAGTGATCATCACATGGAGTGGCGGGCGCTTCCCCCGCCCACCGCCGGGGCAGCCTGCCCACCGAAGCGGCGCCGGAGCGGCGGCGCGCCGTTCGGGAAGGGCGGGCACACATGACAGCGGAGACCCGGGAAGACGGCGGGAGCGGGCCGGTCCTGCTCGCCGCCGGTCTGGCCGACCTGGCCCTGACCACCTGCGGAGCGGCGTGGACGGCCGCACGCGGGCTGCTCGGCCGCTCGGACCTGGGAGACCTCGCCCAGCAGGGGGAGCAGGACCTGAGGGCACGCGGCCGGCTGGCGCTGGACCGGGTCGGCACGGGGCCCGCGCACCTGGAGATCCTCGCTCGCCACGCCCGTACCCGGGGTGCGGGCGGACCCGGTGCCTGAGCCCGTAGGTCTCGCACCCGGGCCGCCGGTGCACGGCGTACCCAGGCAGCCTTCCCGCCCGGCGTCCGGACCCCGTGCCGCCGCCGCGTCCGTCCCACCGGCAGCCCCCGAGCCCTCGGACCTTGCCGCGCTGCGGGCCCGGGTGGATCACGAACTGCGGCGGTTCACCGACGCGGAGACCGAGGCGTTACTCGCCGTCGACGAGGACCTCGCCCCGCTCGCGGCCGTGCTGGCGAACGCCACCGCGCACGGCAAACGGCTGCGGTCGGCCTTCTGCTACTGGGGCTGGCGGGCGGCGCGGCAGCCGGACAGCGCGGCCATGGTCCGCGCGGCGGCCAGCATGGAACTCGTCCACGCGGCGGCCGTCGTCCACGACGACATCATCGACGACAGCCACCTCCGGCACGGCCTGCCGACCGCCCACGTCGCCCTGCGCGCCTCCGTCGCCGGGGGCACCCGGGTCAACCCCCGCGCCGCCTCGCTCGCGATGCTCGCGGGCGACCTGCTGATGTCCTGGGCCGGCCAGCTGTTCACCGGCTGCGGCCTGCCCGGCGCCTACCTGGCCCGGGGCCGCCCCCTCTGGGGCGTGCTGGCACGCGAACTCGTCGCCGGAGAGGCCCTGGAGATCCTGCGCACCGCCGGGCCGCCCGACGTGGCACGGTCGCTGAAGGTGATCCGGTACAAGACCGCCAAGTACACCGTGGAACACCCGCTGCACATCGGGGCCGCGCTCGCGGGCGGCGACACGGCGCTGCGCGACGCCTTCACCGACTACGGGCTGCCGCTCGGCGAGGCCTTCCAGCTCCGTGACGACCTCCTCGGCGTGTTCGGCGAACCGGAGCACACCGGCAAGGCCAACACCGACGACATCACCGGCGCCCGGCCCACCGCGCTGATCGCCCACGCCCTCGCCGGGGCCACCCCCGCCGAGCGCCGCGAACTCTCCCGCCTGCTCGGACGGAGCAAGCTCACCGTCGCCCAACTCGACCTGGTACGCGAGGTCGTGGAGTCCACCGGGGCGCGCGCCCGCGTC
The DNA here is from genome assembly GCF_053592415.1 of Streptomyces sp. NPDC002690. Classification (NCBI taxonomy): domain Bacteria; kingdom Bacillati; phylum Actinomycetota; class Actinomycetes; order Kitasatosporales; family Streptomycetaceae; genus Streptomyces; species Streptomyces sp. NPDC002690. The sequence continues at coordinate 1,611 of NZ_JBSFVR010000483.1, forward strand.
GAGCGCATGATCGGCGCCCGGGTCTCCCTCGCCACCCGGGCGCTCGCCGGAGCCGGTCTCCCCGCCCCCGCGTACGCCGCACTCACCCACCTGGCCACCGCGGTCACCACCCGCCCGGCCTGAAGCCCACTCCCGTACCCAGCCCTGTACTCCGCACCGCACTCCGCACCGCACTCCGCACCGCACTCCGCACCGCACGGAAAGTCCAGAGGAGCCGCCCCCGTGTACCCGACCGAGCAGTCCATGAACGCGCTGCGCCAGAGTGGCGACGAACTCGCCGACGCCACGGTGGCGACCCTCTCCGAGCGCGGCGAGACGGGGAAGTTCAACACCCTGATGCGGTACGTCTCGGTGGCCGGGCAGCCACTTCCCGACGGGCTGCCGGACGTCGCCCGCGCGTACCTGCACGAGACCGGCAGCCCGCCCGCCTGGGTCGACTGGGAGGAGATGGAGAGGGCGCGGCTGTTCTTCATCGACAACAACGTGCACATCTCCACCGCCCTGTCGTTCGCCGCCATGCCCGCCTGCTACGTCGTCCCGCACATCGCGAAGCTCCTGTCGGCGACGCATTCGCTCAACTACCCCTCCAAACGCATGGCGGAGACGGGACAGTTCACCGTCTACCTCATGCGGCCCGACGCGTTCGAGGCAGGCGGACGCTTCCTCCCCGCCGCCCAGAAGGTCCGCCTGTTGCACGCCTCCATCCGCTACCACCTGCGGCGCGAGGGCCGCTGGGACACGGCGGCCCTCGGCACGCCGATCTGCCAGGAGGACATGATCGGCGGACAGATGATGTTCTCGATCCAGGTCCTGGACGCCCTGCACCGGCTCGGCATCCACATGAGCGCCGAAGGCGCGGAGGCTTACCACTACGCCTGGCGCGTCGTCGGCGCGATGCTCGGCGTCGACCAGGACCACGCTCCGAAGGACCTGGACCAGGCCCGCGCCTTCTCCGACCTCTACATGACCCGGCACATGGGCCCCAGCGACGAAGGGGCCGCCCTCACCCGGCAGCTGGTCGACCTGTACGAGGAGGTCGTCCCCGGAACCCTGCTGGACCCGGTCGTCTCCGCGCTGATCCGCCACCTGATCGGCGACACCTGCGCCGACTGGCTCGGCGTGGCCCGCACCCCGTGGGACACCCTCGTCAAGGCCGCCCCCGCGCTGATGAACGTACTGGAGACGATCGAGGACCGCTCACCGCTCGGGGCGTGGGCGCTGGACCGCCTGGGCCACTTCACCACCCTGTTCGAGCTCTCCTCGCTCACCCGGGGCCGGGTGATGCACTACGCGATCCCCGAACACCTCAAGAAGGACTACGGCCTCTCCACCGCCGTCCCCCGCAACCGGCGCTGGACCCCGCCCGCCCCGGTCGTCTGAGGCGCGGTCCGGTCCGGTCGCGGAGCCCGGGGCGGGTCCGGGGAGGACGACTCCGTTCACGTGTCGCACTCCCACTCCGTCCCGCACACCCCGCAGCGGGCCCGGACCGGACCGCGTACCGGCACCCGCAGCCGCTGATGGCACACCGGGCAGTCGAACAGCACCCGCGCCCCCGGCCCGTCGTCCTCGAAGGCGTACGGGGCGCCGGGCGCCGCCATCCCCCGGTGCCGGTCCCGGGCGTACCGCATCCGGCCCATCGCGCCCGCCGCCCGCAACGGCGGCACCCGCAGGTCCCGCAGTGCCCTGGACCGGCCCTCGGTGTACGCCTGGTACGCCTGCGGGCCGGTGAACCACGGCGAGGGGTCCTCGCCGAACGCCAGCGACCTCTTCGCCAGGACGTACCCGAACTCCTCCGGAGTCAGATAGCCCAGTTTCTGGCTGGTCAGCGCGTCCTCGCGGAACGCGTCCAGCAACAGCCAGCCCGCGCCGAGATAGACGGCCACCGTGTCGGTGAGGATCTCGTTCTCCCACTCGCCGGAGAACTCCAGCCCCAGCCGGTGCAGCAGCACATGGGTGACCTCGTGCGCCAACGCGGCGCCGACGTCGCGCCGGTGGGACCGGAAGCGGTCGTTCAGCTCGACGAAGTACTCGGGTCCGGCGGTGAGCTCGACGGTGGCCGCGTGCTCCGACCGACGGAAACCGACGACCACGCGCGCGTCCGGCAACCGCAGATGCAGCACCGTCGCCCGGGCGATCCGCTGCGCGCCCGCGTACAGCTCCTCGGCGTCCGTGAACGCGACCTCCGACGCCGGCAGACTCGGCGCGTACGCGCGCACGCCCGCGCCACCCAGCGCCCGGTACAGCGCGGTGATCGCGGCCCGGACGGTACCCAGATGCGGGAAACCGTGCGTCACGGCACTCCCGTTCCGACCGCTCTCCGTCACGTCCCCACCCCCCCCGGCAGGCGGCTCGCGCCGCTCGGCACCACGGTACGGGGCGCGATCGGTTCATGTGATGGTCGGACTTCGATGGTCGGAGTGTGTGAGGTGCCCGTGCCAGATGCCCTACGGGTGGCCGCACGAGCGCTCTCCGGGCCCCGCACCGGCGGTCCGGACCGGGATCACCCACCGACGGCCAACGGCCGGTGCGCAACGTCTAAGCTCGTCCCTCATGAACGACATCGATCCGTCCGTACGCGCGGAACTGAACCGGCTCCGCGAGAGCATCGACAACATCGACGCCGCCGTCGTCCACATGCTCGCCGAACGGTTCAAGGCCACCCAGCAGGTGGGCCATCTGAAGGCCGCCCACCAGCTCCCGCCCGCCGACCCGGCGCGCGAGGCCCGGCAGATCGAGCGGCTCCGCCAGCTCGCCGGCAGCGCCAAGCTCGACCCGGCCTTCGCGGAGAAGCTCCTCAACTTCATCGTCGCCGAGGTGATCCGCCACCACGAGCGGATCGCGGAGGAGGCCACCGCCGGCGACCGGACGGCAGAGGGCGACACCGCGACCGACGCCTGACCGTCCCGCCCGGCACCCGCGCGGGACG
>NZ_JBSFVR010000484.1:0-4495 GCF_053592415.1 Streptomyces sp. NPDC002690
CAGGCCCCGGTCGGTGAGGACGGCGGGGTGGATGTCCCGGGCGAGGTCGCGGAGCTCCTGGAGGGCGACCTTCACCTCGCCGTGCGCCACGGAAGCCTGGCCGGTGCCGGTGCCGGTGCCGGTGCCGCCGTCGCCGTCACCGGCCTCGGGGTGGTCACCCCCGCGGGCACCGACGAGCACTCCTTCTGGGCGGGGCTCTGCTCCGGCCGGTCCACGGCACGAAGGTGCGAGGAACTCGCCGGTCTGCCCGTCGACTTCGCCTGCCCGGTGGACAGCGTCGATCTCGACGTCGCGGTCGGCGGCCGCTCGGTGTGGCGGATGGCGCGGTTCGTGAAACTGGCCCTCGTCGCCGCCCGGCAGGCGGTCGCGGACGCCGGGCACGACCCCGCGCACTGGGACGGCGGCCGGGTCGGCGTGGTCCTCGGAGTCGGCGTGGGCGGCGTCTCGGTGCTCGTCGACAACGCCCGCAGGCTGGCCGACGACGGACCGGACGCCGTGTCACCGCTGCTGGTCCCCATGATGATCCCGAACGCCGCCGCCGGGGAGGTGGCCATCGCGCTCCGCGCCCACGGGCCGAGCCTCGCCCCGGTCACGGCCTGCGCCTCCGGTGCGACGGCCATCAGCGTCGCCCGCGATCTGCTCGACAGCGGTCAGTGCGACATCGTGGTGGCAGGCGGCGCCGAATCCGTCCTCACCCCCCTCGTCGTCTCCGCGTTCGCCCGGATGGGCGCCCTCTCCACCCGGTCCGACGACCCGGCGAGCGCCTCCCGCCCCTTCGCCGCCGACCGGGACGGCTTCGTCATGGGCGAGGGCGCGGCCATGCTCGTACTGGAACGCGAGGCGGACGTACGGGCCCGGAGCGGGCGCACCCGCGCGCTGCTCGTCGGAGCCGGCTCCAGCACCGACGCCTACCACCCCACCGCACCCGAACCCGACGGCCGGGGTGCGCAACGGGCGGTGGAGGAGGCCCTGCGGCAGGCCGGCTGGACACCCGGCGAGGTCGACCACGTCAACGCCCACGGCACGTCCACCCTGCTCAACGACGCGATGGAGACCGCCCTCATCGGCCGGCTCTTCCCGCACGCGCCCACGGTCACCGCACCCAAGGGCGTCGTCGGCCACACCCTCGCGGCGGCCGGGGCCATCGAGGCCGTGGCCACCGTGCTGACACTGGAGCACGGACTCGTTCCGCCGATCGCCAACCTCGACTCGGTCACCGACGCGTTCGAGCTCGACTGCGTGGTGAAGGAGGCGCGCAGACAGTGCGTCGAGACCGCCGTGAGCCACTCCTTCGGCTTCGGAGGGCACAACGTGGCGCTGGCATTCCGGCACGCCTGACAGACCAACATCAGGTTTGGTGGGAAGTCCGGTTCCTCACGTGCTCACGTGCTCACGTGCTCGCCTGCTCACGTGCTCACGTCGTTCGCGTTGGGCCGGACCCTCGGCAGGCCGAAAGCCGCCATCCGCTTCTCCTCGTAGGAGAGGAACCCGAGGCTCCGGTAGAAGGCGGCGTTGTTCCTGCCCTCCGGCGTCGATTCGTGGTCGGTGGACAGGAGGAAGAAGCGGCAGTGGGCGTACCGCTGCTTCAGGTGCTCGATCAGGGCGCGGCCGACGCCCTGCCGATGGAACGCCGGATCGACCAGGAGGTCCTGGACGTAGCAGACGCTCTCGTCGTCGGAGATCGTTCGGGTCAGTCCCACGAGCGCGCCCGACTCGTCCCGGGCGGTGACGACCAGGTGGGAGTTGGTCAGGCCCCGACAGAGTTTCCCGACATCGCGGGTGTAGCCCGTCCACTTCACGGAGTCGTAGAGCGCGAGGATCTCCTCCGGATCGAACACGCTCTCTTCGGAGATCCGCACATCCATCGCCTTCCCTCACGATCGTCCTCTGCCGATACCGGCACCACGGGTCGCGGCAGGAGCGCGGCCGACCGCACGGACCGCCGGCGCACCGACAGCCGTGGCCCACATTCTGCTCCCCGGCCGGGAACGGGACCGTGGGCCCCGGCGCACGCCGGTGGAAGGGGCCGATCGGCCTGGAGGATGCTGAGTACTGCCGCCCGGTCGTGCGACGGGCCGGTCGACGGGTGGAGGAGCGGAGGGCGTAGTGGGTGTCGAAGCGTCGGTGCGGGCCGAACTGTACCGGCACGACCGGTGCGTGCTGCGGCGCGAGCCGATGCCCGGGGCGAGGCTGGCTCGATCAGGCGGGGGGGAAGCGGGAGCGGACGGTGGCGGTGGCGGTGCTCGGCCGACGGGCGACGAGGGGTGTCCTCGCCGTTCCGTGATCGTTCAACGGAACATGACCCCTCTCCCCGCCGCGGCGCCGCTGTCTGCCGTCACGGACGCGCTGAGTGCCGTGATCTTCGGCCCCGACTTCCGCCGCGAGCACGCCTTCTGGCGCCGTCTGACCACCACCGAACCCTTCCGGAGCGGTACATGCTCCACCTCGGATGATCAACTCGCTCTCTCCTACGAGCGGTTGCGGCTGATCAACCGCTCCCTCGACAGTGCGGCCCGGCTCGCCTGTGACGTACGTGCCCTCACCGCGATGCACGAGTGGCTCGGGCCGGTCGATCCCACCCTCGCCACGGTGGCGGGGATCCACTACAACCTGTTCCTCGGCAGTCTGCTCGACCACGACCCCGAGGGGCGCCGCGACCTCTCCGGACCGCTGCACATGGACGAGATCGGTACCTTCCTCTGTACGGAGGTCGCGCACGGCAACGACGCGACCGAGGTGGAGACGACCGCCACGTACGACCGCGCGCGTGACGGATTCGTGCTGCGCACCCCGCACGCGGGCGCGCAGAAGTTCATGCCCAACACCAGCCCGGTGGGCGGCCCCAAGAGCGGGTTGGTCGCCGCGCGGCTTGTCGTCGACGGGGCCGATCACGGCGTTTTTCTCCTGCTGGTACCGCTCACCGACGCCGTCGCCGCCCTCCCGGGCGTACGGGTGCGCAGGCTGCCGGCCCGGATGGGTTCGCCGGTGGACCACTGCCTCACCTCGTTCGACGACTGCTTCGTACCCCGTTCGGCACTGCTCACCGGACCTCAGGGACACGTGGGCGACGGCGGCGAGTTCACCGGCGCGCTGCCGGGCAGACGGCGGCGCCTGCTCGCCTCGATCGCCAGGGTCACTCCCGGCAAGCTGGCCATGAGCGCCTGCGCGGTCGGCTCGGCGCGCGTCGCGCTCGCCGTCGCCGTGCGCTACGCCGGGCACCGTACCGTCGCGGGCCCGCGCGGCACCGGCGCGATTCCCGTGTACGCCCACCGCACCCACCACGGCCCGTTGGCCGAGGCAGTGGCCACGGTCTTCGCGATGAGCCTGCTGCACCGCCGTGCGCTCGACCGCTGGGAGGCGAGCGCGGACGAGACCGACCGGGGGGCTGCGGAGCGGCTGGTCGCCGTCGCCAAGGGGTGGATCACCTGGCAGGCGAGGGATGTGATCGTGGAATGCCGTGAACGCTGCGGAGCGCAGGGGCTGCTGGAGCACAACGGTCTCGCCGCACTGGTCACCGGCATCGAGGGCACCATCACCGCCGAGGGCGACAACCTCCCCGTGCACGTCAAGGCGGCGGCCGAGATGCTGCCCCTGGCACCACAAGCCCCGGTGCACGCCGCCGACGGGGCGGTGGGGCCGGGCGGCCTCAGGGATCCGGTCTTCCTGCGCGGGCTGCTCGCCGTGGTGGAGGCCCTCCGTTTCGCGCGGGCCCGGGCGCGCATGGGCGCCGCACCTGCCGGGGACGCGCTCGGGCGCTGGAACGCGGCTTCGGGTGCCGCCCTGCGGGGAGTGGAGGAGTACGCGGCCCGGCAGGCGGCCGAGGCGTTCGCGGAGGCCGTCGCCGCCCTGCCCGAGGGGGCCGCACGCGAACGGCTCGTCGAGGTCGAGTGGTTGTTCCTGCTCCGGCAGGTCGGCCGCAGCACCGGAGAACTGCTGGCCGTCGGACGGATGACGGCCGAGCAGGTAAGTGTCCTGCCCGACCTGTACGAGGAGGCCGTGACCGCCGTCGCCGCGCACGCTCCCAGGCTGGTGGAGTCGTGCGCGCTGCCGGACGAACTCTTCGCCGGCCGCCCGATCGCCGGACCCGCCTACGCCGAGGCATACGACGACCCCGAAGGCCCCTGGCACCGGACCGCCTCCGCCCGTGCGGCCGGGGAGGCCGTGCGATGAGAGGGGGAGGAGACCGGCGATGGTCCGGTGGGTGGTCCGGGCGATGAACGCCCGCCACGGGCGCGGCCGGACGGTACGCGAGGCCATGGCCTCACTGGGGGTGAAGGCCGTCCTTCTGGCGTACTGGGGTACCGCCTTCGTGGTCTCGATGGGGCGGAAGAAGCCGCAGGTGGGCGTAGAGGAATCGGTTCGCCGGAATGCGTAACCAGACGGGGCTCAGCGAGTTAGGACGTGTGTCGAAAGTGGCGCCGTCCGCCCGGAGGGCGGGTCCGGCGACGTCTGGTGCGTGCGATCGCAAGGCGGAGGGTCGCCCCGATACTGGATG
>NZ_JBSFVR010000485.1:0-4470 GCF_053592415.1 Streptomyces sp. NPDC002690
TCTTCCATGTCTGAGGATCCGAAGGCCCCGGAAGCTGCATGGGCAGATGGCAAGACCCTGTACGACGTCGTTCCCGGCCTCGACGCTGTCACCGGGATCACCGGGCGGGATCTGGCCCTGGGGAAGCACTGTGTCTGAAGAGATGCCGTTCGGGCTTGTTCTGCGCGGTTTTCGGCAGAAGCGTCTTCTGACGATCGAGGGGCTGGCCGAGGCGTCGGGGGTGAGTGTTCGGGCGATCAGCGATATGGAGCGTCTGCGTAGCCGGGTGCCGCGACGACGTACGGTGGCGGCACTCGCGGAGGGACTGGCGCTGACGGACGCGGACCGCGAGGCGCTGCTCGCCGCGGCCGTGTCGGTACGTCCGGAGCAGTCGGTAGCCGCCGCGGGGACGGCGCTGCCGAGATCGGTGGGGGACTTCTCGGGACGTGAGGCGGAGATGTCCCTGCTGAGAGACGCCGCGGGGCGGGCGGTCGCCGGTGCGGGGGTGTCGGTGTACGTGGTGTCCGGTCCTCCGGGGTGCGGGAAGACGACGCTGGCGTTGAAGGCGGCGGCGGACCTGGCGGACGCTTTTCCCGACGGCTGCTTCATGGTGGATCTGCACGGCGTGGAGAGCCCGATGGATTCGGGCGAGGCCCTGTTGAGACTCCTGAAGTCCCTCGGGGTGACCGAGTACCAGTTGGCGCAGTTGGACGCGTCGGGCCGGGCCGGGTTGCTGCGGTCGCTGCTGGGCGACCGCCGGTGTCTGGTGGTGTTGGACAACGCCCGTGACGAGGGGCAGGTGCGGCCACTGCTGCCTGCCGGCGGGCACAGTCTCGTCCTGGTGACGAGTCGGCGACCGCTGTCGGGCCTGGAAGACGTGGACCGACTCGCGCTGTCGGGGCTGGCGCAGGCGGAGGCGGTGGACTTGCTGCGCCGGATCCTGGGGGCGCGGCGGGCCGATGCCGAAGCCGGGGCCGTGGCCGAGGTGGCGGAACTCTGCGGGCGGCTTCCGTTGGCCTTGCGGGTGGCGGGCAATTGGCTCACGGTGCGTTCCGGGTGGAGCGTTGGCCATCTGGTGCATCGGCTGTCCGACGAGGAGCGCAGGCTGGGAGCGCTGACCGCCGGGGACGTGCGGGTGGAGGCAGCGTTCGAACTGTCGTACCGGCAGCTGACCGGGCAGGCGGCCAGGATGCTTCGACTGCTGAGCGTGGTACCGGGTCCGGACATGACCGCCGCTTACGGTGCCGCTCTGAGCCGTACCCCGGTGTTCGACGCCGAGGACGTGATGGCGGAACTCGTGGAGGCGGGACTGCTCCGGGCCACCTTCACGGGCCGCTATCAACTGCACGATCTGCTCAGGCTGTTCGCCCGCGCCCGGCTGCGGGAGGAAGGGGTCGCGGAGCAGGACGCGGCCGAGGCGCGGTTGCGTGACTGGTTGTTGGACACTGCCACGACGGCCGGCCTCCGGTTCAAGGACGGGCAGCGGACGCCACCGTCCGCCGGTCAGGGGCTGGTCCTGTCACAGAGCGCCGAGCAGGCCCGGAACTGGCTCGTGAGCGAAAGTGCCGCCTGGTTCGCCGCCTTGCAGGGAGCGGCTTCGCGCGGCGAGCACGTCCGCGTCGCGGAGACCGCCGAGGCTCTGGAGGTCCTCGGTGGCGGCTGGGACGGCTGGCGACTCTGGAGTGAGGTCTACCGTCTGTCCAGCGAGGCCGCCACCGCACTCGGGGACCCCGGCAGGCAGGCCTCCCATCTCAGCAACTATGCCTGGACACTGGGGTACGAAGGCAGGTACCGGGAGGCCATCGACCGCGCCGACCAGGCACTGGAGTGTGCCCGTAGAGCCGGGGACGCCTCGCAGCAGGCCTGGGCGCTGCTCATGGCGACGTCACCGCACAAACAGCTCGGCGAATTCCAGGAATTCATGGACAAGTCGCGTGCCGCCATGGAGCTGTCGGAAGGCGCCGGCGACCACAAGAACTGGCTGGTCGCCATGCAGTCCTACCGAGCCGCCCTGCGCGACACGGGCCGCGTCGAGGAAAGCATGGCCCTGCACGAACCTCTCCTCGCCCTCCTGGACGCACCCGACTCCCCGTTGCGCCGGGACATCGCCGCTCACGTCCGCGCCAGGACGATCTGCGGGCTCGGCCGCGACTACGCCGCCCTGGGACGGTGGCGCGAGGCCGTCGAGCAATTTCGAAGTGGCCTGCTCCACGTGCAGCGCGTCGGCATCCCCTACGCCGAGAGCAGCATCCTCCTGGACCTCGCGGAGGTGCTGGTCGAACTCGGAGAGACGGAGGAAGCCCGCGCCGGCTTGCGCCGAATCCTTTCGTTCGGCGAGACGGCCAAGAGCCACGACCTGGCGATCGCGCAGACGCTCCTGGCCTCCTTGCCGGCCGGACAGTGACGGGCCGAGTCACGGGAGCGCCGCGTACCGGCTGACCGGACGCGGCACCGCGCCCTGGACGGGACGGACGGGTCGTGTCCCGTGACGTGGTGCGGCTGATCACTCGGCTGCGCCGGGCAGGAGGGGTGCGCTGTCCGGATGGAGGCCGTCACCCTGCCCCGACATCGGGGTAGGGTTTTCGAGGTGGTGAAGGTACGCTCCGCGCGCGCCCGTCCCACCACGCCGGGGCCGACGCCGCCCCCGGCGGAGGTCCGGTCCCGCGAGGTCCCGTGCCGGGGACAGCGGCGCGCGCGTGCCGTAAGCCCGCCGCGGCCCCTCCGTGCTGAGCTTTCGCGCGACCGGCCCGGTGACGAACGGATCTTCCGCGGTCCGGTCCGTCTCCCTCTGCTTCCGGTCCCGGTCACGGGCCCGACCGTGGTGCCCCGTCCCGGCGCACCGCGTCCTGACGCACGCCCTCGGCATGCCGACACGGTGGTGTGCCCGAGCACGACAGGTTTTCACTGCCTTGGCCTCCACCGTCCCCGCCGTCTCCACCGATTCACCGGCCGCGCGGCTGCGCGCGCTGAAGCCCGACTGGCTGGGCGACCCGAAGGTCTGGCGCACCGAGGTGCTGGCCGGGCTGGTGGTCGGTCTCGCGCTGATTCCGGAGGCGATCTCGTTCTCGGTCATCGCGGGGGTCGATCCGGCGGTCGGCCTGTTCTCCGCCTTCACCATGGCCGTGGTGATCTCGGTGGTGGGCGGGCGCCGGGCGATGATCTCCGCCGCCACCGGTGCGGTGTCCCTGGTGGTCGCGCCGCTCAACCGTGATCACGGCTTCGGCTACCTGGTCGCCGCCGTGATCCTGGCCGGGGTCTTCCAGATCGTCCTGGGGGCGCTGGGGGTGGCGAAGCTGATGCGGTTCGTGCCGCGTTCGGTGATGGTCGGCTTCGTGAACTCGCTGGCGATCCTGGTCTTCATGGCACAGGTCCCCGAGATGCGGGACGTGCCCTGGGCGGTCTACCCGCTGATCGTGGCCGGGCTGGCGCTGCTGGTGTTCTTCCCGAAGGTCACGACGGTCGTCCCCGCCCCGCTGGTCTCGATCGTCGTGCTCACCGCCTTCACCGTGGCGGCGGGGATCTCGGTGCCGACCGTGGGCGACCGGGGCGAGCTGCCGTCGTCGCTGCCGGTGCCGGGTCTGCCGGACGTGCCGTTCACCCTCCACACGGTGACGACCGTGGCGCCGTACGCGCTCGCGATGGCGCTGGTCGGGCTGATGGAGTCGCTGATGACGGCGAAGCTGGTCGACGAGATCACGGACACCCGCTCGGACAAGACCCGGGAGTCGGTCGGCCAGGGCATCGCCAACATCGTCACCGGTTTCTTCGGCGGCATGGGCGGCTGCGCGATGATCGGCCAGACGATGATCAACGTGAAGGTGTCCGGGGCGCGCACCCGGCTGTCGACGTTCCTCGCCGGTGCGTTCCTGATGGTGCTCTGCATCGCCTTCGGCCCGGTGGTCTCCGACATTCCGATGGCCGCTCTGGTCGGGGTCATGGCGATGGTCTCGTTCGCCACGTTCGACTGGCACTCCATAGCCCCGAAGACCCTGCGGCGGATGCCCGCCGGGGAGATCGCCGTCATGGTGATCACCGTGGTGGTCGTCGTCGCCACCCACAACCTCGCCATCGGCGTGGTCGTCGGCTCGGTCCTCGCGATGGTGGTCTTCGCCAAGCGGGTGGCCCACTCCGCGGACGTCACCGCCGTCACCGACCCGGACGGCACCACCGTGGTCTACCGGGTGACCGGGGCCCTCTTCTTCGCCTCCTCCAACGAGCTCGTCGGCCGCTTCGACTACGCGGGGGACCCGGAGCGGGTGGTGATCGACCTGTCCGCCGCGCACGTCTGGGACGCCTCGTCCGTGGCCGTCCTCGACACGATCGACGCCCGGTACGCCCAGCGGGGCAAGAGCGTCGAGATCACCGGCCTGAACGAGCCCAGCGCCCGTCTCCACGACCGGCTCAGCGGACAGCTCGCCGCAGGCGGCTGACACCGCCGGCGGCCGGTCCGAGTCCGCACCGGGTACGCGAACAGGGCCGGAACCTCACGGG
>NZ_JBSFVR010000486.1:0-4402 GCF_053592415.1 Streptomyces sp. NPDC002690
CCCACGGTGCGGCGGCGGGACGGTTCGGGGGCCGGTGCGTCAGCGCCGGACCTTGCGGGTGGCGCGCAGCCACTCCTTGTTCATCGCGGCGATCGAAGGGAGCGGGATTCCCTTCGGGCAGGCGGTGGCGCATTCGCCGGTCAGGGTGCAGCCGCCGAAGCCCTCCTCGTCCATGGTGGCGACCATGTCGAGCACCCGGGTCTCCCGTTCGGGCGCGCCCTGCGGGAGCACGTTGAGGTGGTTGATCTTCGCCGAGGTGAAGAGCATCGCCGAGCCGTTGGGGCAGGCGGCGACGCAGGCGCCGCAGCCGATGCACTCGGCGTGCTCGAAGGCGAAGTCGGCGTCCGGTTTGGGCACCGGGGTGGCGTGCGCGTCGGGTGCCGTACCGGTGGGGGCGGAGATGTAGCCGCCGGACTGGATGATGCGGTCGAAGGCCGAACGGTCCACCACCAGGTCCTTGATGACCGGGAAGGCCGAGGCGCGCCAGGGCTCGATGTCGATGGTGTCGCCGTCCTCGAAGGACCGCATGTGGAGCTGGCAGGTGGTGGTGCGTTCGGGGCCGTGCGCGTCGCCGTTGATGACGAGACTGCACGCGCCGCAGATGCCCTCGCGGCAGTCGTGGTCGAAGGCGACGGGCTCGTCGCCTTCGAGGATGAGTTCCTCGTTGAGGGTGTCGAGCATTTCGAGGAACGACATGTCCTGCGAGATGCCGTCGACTTCGTAGGTGGCCATGGCGCCGGGCGCCTCTGCGTCTCGCTGGCGCCAGACGCGCAGGGTGAGCTTCATGCGTAGCTCCGCTGGGTGGGGTGTACGTACTCGAACACGAGGTCTTCCTTGTGCAGGACGGGGGCCTCGCCGGTGGTGGTGAACTCCCACGCGGCGGCGTAGGAGAACTCCTCGTCCCGGCGGGCGGCTTCGCCGTCCGGGGTCTGGGACTCCTCGCGGAAGTGGCCGCCGCAGGACTCGGCGCGGTGGAGGGCGTCGAGGCACATCAGCTCGGCGAGCTCCAGGTAGTCGACGATCCGGTTGGCCTTCTCCAGCGACTGGTTGAACTGCTCGCCGGTGCCGGGGACCTTGACGCGGCGCCAGAACTCCTCGCGGATCAGGGGGAGTCGGGAAAGCGCGGTGCGCAGGCCTTCCTCGGTGCGGGCCATCCCGCAGAATTCCCACATGAGTTCGCCGATCTCGCGGTGGAAGGAGTCGGGGGTGCGGTCGCCGTCGACGGCGAGCAGCAGGTTGAGCCGGTCCTCGGTCTCGGCGACCGTCTCCACCACCGTCGGGTGGTCCGCGTCCACGGGGGTGGTGTGCGGGTTGCGGGCGAGGTAGTCGTTGATGGTGGACGGCAGGACGAAGTACCCGTCGGCGAGTCCCTGCATCAGCGCGGAGGCGCCGAGGCGGTTGGCTCCGTGGTCGGAGAAGTTGGCCTCGCCGATCGCGAAGAGGCCGGGGATCGTGGTCTGGAGGTCGTAGTCGACCCAGAGGCCGCCCATCGTGTAGTGCACGGCCGGGTAGATCCGCATGGGGGTCTCGTACGGGTCCTCGGCGGTGATCCGGGCGTACATGTCGAAGAGGTTGCCGTACTTCTCCTCGACCTTGGCGCGGCCCATCCGGGCGATGGCGTCGGCGAAGTCGAGGTAGACGCCCTGGCCGCCGGGGCCGACGCCGCGGCCCTCGTCGCAGACGTTCTTCGCGGCGCGGGAGGCGATGTCGCGGGGGACGAGGTTGCCGAAGGCGGGGTAGATCCGCTCCAGGTAGTAGTCGCGCTCGTCCTCGGGGATCGTGTTGGCCGGGCGGTCGTCACCCTTGGCCTTGGGGACCCAGATCCGGCCGTCGTTGCGGAGCGACTCGCTCATCAGGGTGAGCTTGGACTGGTGGTCGCCGGTGCGCGGGATGCAGGTGGGGTGGATCTGGGTGAAGCAGGGGTTCGCGAAGTGCGCGCCGCGCCGGTGGGCCCGCCAGACGGCGGTGGCGTTGGAGTTCATCGCGTTGGTCGAGAGGTAGAAGACGTTGCCGTAGCCGCCGCTGGCCAGCACGACCGCGTCGGCGAAGTAGGTGTCGATCCGTCCGGTGACCAGGTCGCGGGCGACGATGCCGCGGGCCCGCCCGTCGACCACGATCAGGTCGAGCATCTCGGTGCGCGCGTGGAGTTCGACGTTGCCCGCGGCGATCTGCCGGGACAGTGCCTGGTAGGCGCCGAGCAGGAGTTGCTGTCCGGTCTGGCCGCGGGCGTAGAAGGTACGGGAGACCTGGACCCCGCCGAAGGAACGGTTGTCGAGCAGGCCGCCGTACTCACGGGCGAAGGGGACGCCCTGGGCGACGCACTGGTCGATGATCTCGACGGAGATCTGCGCGAGCCGGTGCACGTTGGACTCACGGGCGCGGAAGTCGCCGCCCTTGACGGTGTCGTAGAAGAGCCGGTGGACGGAGTCGCCGTCGTTGCGGTAGTTCTTCGCGGCGTTGATGCCGCCCTGCGCGGCGACCGAGTGGGCGCGGCGCGGGGAGTCCTGGAAGCAGAACTGGACGACGTGGTAGCCCTGTTCGGCGAGGGTGGCACCGGCGGAGCCGCCGGCCAGTCCGGTGCCGACGACGATCACCGTGTGCTTGCGGCGGTTGGCCGGGTTGACGAGCTTGGCCTCGAAGCGGCGGGTGTCCCAGCGTTCGGCGACGGGGCCCTCGGGGGCCTTGGTGTCGACGAGGGGCTCGCCCGTCCGGTACTGCGTGTAGTCGCTCATGTCAGCTCACGACTCCGGTCATGACGGCAACGGGTACGGACACGAATCCCGCGGTGAGCACCACCGCGATCACGTTGGCAAGGGTCTTCAGGACCCGGTCGCGGGTGGCGCTGCCGACTCCGAGGGTCTGCGCGGCACTCCAGAATCCGTGCTGGACGTGGAGGCCGACGGCGAGCACCGCGACGATGTAGATGACGTTGCCGTACCAGGTGGAGAAGGTGTCGACGACGTTCTGGTACGGATGCCCGGCCTGGAACCCGCCGCTGTGCACGGTGCCGGTGGTGAGGTCGAGGATGTGCCAGACGATGAAGAGCGCGAGGATGATGCCGCCCCACCGCATGGTCCGGGTGGCGTAGCTCGCCCGGGCCCTCTTGTGGACGTAGCCGACGGGGCGCGCCCTGAGGTCGCGCCGGCTGAGCTGGTACGCGGAGACGGCGTGCAGCACCACCGCGGCGACCAGCACCAGCCGGACGATCCAGAGCGCCCATTCGTGGTGGAGGAAGGGCTCGCCGAGGGTGCGCAGCCAGTGCGCGTAGTGGTTGAACTCGCCGGGCCCGAAGAAGATCTTCAGGTTGCCCAGCATGTGGACGACCAGGTAGCCCAGCATGATCAGGCCGCTCGCTGCCATGATCGTTTTCTTGCCGACGGTCGAGTCCCAGAGCGTACGCGTCATGGACGGCCGTCGTTCCGCCCGCGTTGCCAATGCCATGGGCACGACGGTAGGGCCGCAGGTCCCCATCGGTCCAAGAGATGGCCACGCTGATCTCCATAGGCATTGCCTATGCGACGGGTTTAACCTGCCTTTATGCACTTCCAGCAGCTCGCCTATTTCGTCGCCGTCGCCGAGGCCCGGCACTTCACCCGGGCCGCCGAGGCGGTGCACGTCTCCCAGCCCTCGCTGTCCCAGCAGATCCGGGCCCTGGAGAAGGAGCTGGGCGCGGAGCTGTTCAGCCGGGCCCGGGGCAACATCGCGCTGACCGACGCGGGCGAGACCCTGCTGCCGCTGGCCCGCCGCATCCTCGCCGACGCGGAGACCGCGCGCCGCGAGGTGCAGGAGCTGGTGCTGCTGCGGCGCGGGCGCATCCGCCTGGGCGCCACCCCGAGCATCTGCACCGGCCTGCTGCCCGACGTTCTGCGGGCGTACCACGACCGGCATCCGGGGATCGAACTCCTGCTGGAGGAAGGCGGTTCGCACGACCTGGTACGCCAACTGGCACGCGGGGCGCTCGACATCGCCCTGCTGGTGCTCCCCCTGCCTGCCGCCTCACCCGCGTTGACCACGGTGGAACTGCTGCACGAGGACTTGGTCGTGGTGTCGGCGGCGAACGCTCCGGCGCCCGGGCGGGGCAGGTCCGTGCGGATCGCCGATCTCCAGGGCGTGCCGCTGGTGATGTTCCGCCACGGCTACGACCTGCGCGAGCTGACCGTCGCCGCGTGCCGGGCGGAGGGCTTCGAGCCGTCGTTCACGGTGGAGGGCGGTGAGATGGACGCGGTGCTCGGATTCGTACGAGCGGGGCTCGGCATGGCCGTGGTGCCGCGCATGGTGGCGGGGCGGGCCGGCCAGGGCCTGCGGATGACGCCGCTGGCACCGCCCGGGCTGCGGCGGACCATCGCGCTGGCCCCCCCCCCGCCCCCGCGGCGCACCCACCCCCCCACAGCACACATCAGAA
>NZ_JBSFVR010000487.1:0-4389 GCF_053592415.1 Streptomyces sp. NPDC002690
CACGTGGCCTGCGCCGGCGGGGAGGCCGTGCTCGGCGCGGGCGAGATCGGCTTCACTCGTGATACGGACGGGTGGGCCCGCTCGGGCGGGCCCCGCACCGCCGGGCCGGCGCGCCGGCGGTACGGGGTCCGTCGCGGGTCCGTGGTCTTCCGGACCCGTCGCGTCTCTTCCGCCGTCCCTCGTCCGGCGGATGCGGGCGGCCCCCGATCCGTGCCGGCGGTGTGCCGGTGCCGCGGGCCCCGGCTCCCGAGGGGATCACGCCGACCGGCCGGGCGGTGGCTGCCGGGGCCGGTGAAGAGGACTCCGGAGCGGCCTCGCGACCCATTCGGCCGTCCCGGACCGTGTCGCGCCGCCTCCGCCGGGCCCCGCCGGGCGGAATGCGGTACGGGCGGGGACGGTGGAGGGAGGAGACCGGAATCGAACGCGAGGCGGAGGCGCCATGGAGACGGCCAAGGAGACCAGGGACGACGGGAAAGGCCTGCGCTGCCTGGTGACGGGGGCCACCGGCTACATCGGGGGCCGCTTGGTGCCGGAGCTGCTCCTCGCCGGCCACCGGGTGCGATGCCTGGCGAGGACCCCCCAGAAGCTGCGCGACTACCCCTGGATCGCCGAGGCGGAGGTGGTGCGCGGAGACGTCACCGACCCGGAGTCGCTGGCCCCGGCCATGCGGGACATCGACGTCGCGTACTACCTGGTGCACGCGCTGGGCACCGGTTCAAGCTTCGAGGAGACCGACCGCAGGGCGGCCCGGACGTTCGGGGAGCAGGCCCGCGCCGCCGGGGTGCGCCGCATCGTCTATCTGGGGGGCCTCACGCCCGGCGACGTACCCGAGGACGAGCTCTCCCCGCATCTGCGCTCCCGGGCGGAGGTCGGCCGCATCCTGCTGGATTCGGGGGTGCCGACGACCGTGCTGCGGGCCGCCGTCATCATCGGTTCGGGTTCGGCGTCCTTCGAGATGCTCCGCTACCTCACCGAGCGGCTGCCGGTCATGGTCACCCCGAGCTGGGTGTCCACCCGGATCCAGCCGATCGGCGTCCGGGACGTCCTGCGCTACCTCGTCGGCTGCGCCCGGATGCCCGCGGACGTGCACCGCAGCTTCGACATCGGCGGGCCCGACGTGCTGACGTACCGGGTGATGATGGAGCGGTACGCCGAGGTCGGGGGCCTGCCGAAACGACTGATCCTGCCCGTCCCGATGCTCACGCCCCGGTTGTCCAGCCACTGGATCGGGCTGGTCACCCCGGTGCCCAGGGCCCTCGCCCGGCCGCTCGCGGAGTCGCTGCGGTACGAGGTGGTCTGCCGGGAGCACGACATCGCGCGGTACGTCCCGGACGGGCCGGGGCAGCCGTTCCCGTTCGACACGGCGCTCTCCCTCGCGCTCCAGCGGGTCCGTGAGGCGCAGGTGACCACCCGGTGGTCCTCGGCCTCGCTCGCGGGCGCGCCGAGCGACCCGCTGCCCACGGACCCGGACTGGGCGGGCGGCAGCCTGTACGAGGACCTCCGGGAGCGGGACGTCGACGCTTCCCCGGCGGCGCTGTGGCGGGTCGTGGAGGGCATCGGGGGCGACAACGGCTGGTACTCGTTTCCGCTGGCCTGGGCGGTGCGGGGGTGGCTGGACCGGGCGATGGGCGGGGTCGGGCTGCGGCGGGGCCGCCGGGACGCCGACCGGCTCCGGGTGGGGGACTCGCTCGACTTCTGGCGGGTGGAGGAGATCGAGCCGGGCAGGCTGCTGCGGCTGCGGGCGGAGATGCGGGTGCCGGGTCTGGCCTGGCTGGAGATGTACGTCGAGAACCGGGAGGGCGGGCGCTCCCACTACCGTCAGCGGGCGCTCTTCCACCCGCGCGGGCTGCTGGGCCACGCCTACTGGTGGAGCGTCTCGCCCTTCCACGCGATCGTCTTCGGCGGCATGGCCCGCAACATCGCCCGGGCAGCGTCCCGGACCCCCGGTTCCGCCCGGGCCCGGGCGGAGACCGCGGCGGTGCGTCCGCGTCCTCAGGGACAGCCCTGAGCCCGAGCGGCAGCGGGCGGTCCGGACGGCAGGTGCCCCGCGCCTCTTGGGGGGTGCGGCGCATCCGGACCGCCGGGCCGTGCGGAAGCACCGGTTGCACCAGATGTCCGCGTTCCGGTTCCGACCCCGTCCAGGAGTAGCGCCATGACCGTCTCGGTCGTCCTGTTCACCTCCGACCTGCGGCTGCACGACCATCCGCCGCTGCGCGCCGCCTCGGCCGCGAGCGACACGGTCGTGCCGCTCTTCGTCCTCGACCGGCGCGTGGAGGAGGCCGGTTTCGCGGTACCCAACCGGCGGGCTTTCCTCGCCGACTGCCTGCGGGACCTGGACGCGGGACTGCGCGAGCGGGGCGGACGGCTCGTGATCCGTGCCGGGGACGTGGTCGGGGAGGTCTGCCGGGTCGCCGCCGAGACGGGCGCCGGGGACGTCCACATGTCCGGCGGGGTCAGCGCGTACGCCCATGCCCGCGAGGAGCGGTTGCGCGGGGAACTGGAGTCGCAGGGGCGGAGGTTGCACGTCCACGACGCGGTGGTGACCGCCGTCGCCCCGGGGGCGGTACGGCCCACGGGCTCGGGATCGGACCACTTCTCCGTCTTCACCCCGTACTTCCGGCGCTGGTCCCAGGAGCGGCTGCGGGATCCCCTCGCCCCGCCGCGCTCCCTTCGGGTGCCGGACGCGGCGAACTCCGGCGAACTGCCGTCCCGGGCCGGGGTGTCCGGGGTCTCGCCCGGACTGGCCGAGGGCGGCGAGAAGGCGGGCCGGGCCCTGCTCACCGCGTGGCGCAGGTCCGGACTCGACTCGTACGAGGAGACGCACGACGACCTCGCGGGCGACGCGACCTCACGGCTCTCGCCCCATCTGCACTTCGGCACGGTCTCGCCCGCCGAGCTGATCGGGCGGGCCCGCGGCGCGGGTGGCGCGGGTGCGGAGGCGTTCGTACGGCAGGTGTGCTGGCGGGACTTCCACCACCAGGTCCTCGCCGCGCGTCCGGCCGCCTCGCACGAGAACTACCGTACGCAGCACGACGACTGGCGGAGCGAGAAGGAGGCGGGGGACGAGATCGAGGCGTGGCGGGAGGGGCGTACCGGCTATCCGGTCGTGGACGCCGCGATGCGTCAACTGCGCCACGAAGGCTGGATGCACAACCGGGGCCGGCTGCTCACGGCCAGCTTTCTGGCGAAGTCGCTGTACGTGGACTGGCGGATCGGCGCGCGCCACTTCCTGGACCTGCTGGTGGACGGCGACATCGCCAACAACCAGCTCAACTGGCAGTGGGTGGCGGGCACGGGGACCGACAGCCGCCCCAACCGGGTGCTCAACCCGGTGCGCCAGGGCCACCGTTACGACCCCGACGGGGCGTACGTGCGCCGCTGGGTACCGGAGTTGGCGGGCGTCGGGGGCGGTGCGGTGCACGAGCCGTGGCAGCTCCCCGAGTCGGAGCGCGCCGCGCTGGACTACCCGGCTCCGCTGGTCGGTCTGGCGGACGCGCTGGACCGGTTCAAGCAGGCACGTGGCCGGGCTTGAGAGCGCGCCCCGCGTCCGGGCGCGGGACGGCCCCGCCGGTGGGTGGGGGTGCCCGGCGGGGCCGTGTCCAGGGGTGGGGTGGAAGGTGGTGTCAGACCTTGCGCCAGCGGGCGTTGGCCCACGAGAAGACGCCGAAGGCGGCCAGTCCGAGGGCGACGAGCACGAGCAGCCAGGGACCGGCGGGGGTGTCGGTGAAGGAGCGCAGGGTGTCGTCCATGCCCTTGGCCTGTCCCGGTTCGTGCTGGACGGCCGCGGCGATGGCGAAGCCGCCCGCCGTGCCGAAGACGACGCCCCGGGCCGTTCCGCCGAACACGCCGACCGCGTCGACGGTCCGGCGGACCTTCTCCCCGGTGCCGGACATGTCGAGGTGCTTGCGGAACTTCAGGGTCACCGCGCGGAAGATCAGCCACAGACCGACGCCCACGACGACGGCTCCGGCGATCCCCACGATCCACTGGCCGCCGGACCAGTCGAGGACCTTGGCGGTGACGTCGTCGGTCCGCTTGTCACTCGATCCGCTGCCGCTGCCCTTGTCCCCGGCGGCGTACGAGATCACGGAGTACGCGACGAAGGCGTAGAACACGCAGCGCCCGGCGGCGATGACCCGCTTCATGGGCTTGTGCCCGTCCGGCCCGGCCTGGCCGAACAGCGCCTCGGAGAGACGCCAGAGCGCCATGCCCACGAGTCCGATGCCGAGCAGCCACAGAAGGACCCCGCCGAGCGGCTGCTCGGCCACTTCCTTCAGGGCGCCGCCCCGGTCGGCCTGCTCTCCGCCGCCGCTGTCGCCCGCACAACGCTTCGGGGACCGTGACCGTTCCCCCTACCACTGTGCCAGCTCCGGCGACATTCGGCGCGGC
>NZ_JBSFVR010000488.1:0-4333 GCF_053592415.1 Streptomyces sp. NPDC002690
GTACCGGAAGTAGGCCGGGGCCGGGAGGGCGAATCCGCGTGCGATACGGGCGCGGGCCCCCCCCCCCCCCCCCCCCCCCCCCCCCCGGGGGGGGGGGGGGGGGGCCCCCCCCCCCCACTTCGACCCGGCCGACTACCGCGAGCGCCACGCGGTCGAGTGCAGGATCAACCGCCTCAAGAGGCACCGGGCCGTGGCCACCCGCTACGACAAGCTCGCGGTCCGCTATGAGGCCACTGTCCTGGTAGCGGCCATCAATGAGTGGCTGTGATCAGCACGTGTCCCTAGAGCTCGTAATCCTGGGCCAGCTCTTCCCAGCGAATGCTGCGAAGAGCAAGATCAGCCTTTTCGCCCGACGGGACAGCCGGGGTGGCCTGGAACCAGGCCACGATGAGAGCGGAGCGGTGCAGCACTGCGTCGAGTTCAGGATCGACCGCTGTAGAGCCGAAAACACCCATGCAAGCCACGGAAGGCAGCACCTCAACGGGGCCGAAGGCGCTGGCGGTCTGGTCCGGGTACTCGCGGGAGGGCGGAATGAGATGAACTGGCGCGAAGGAGAACGCATGCTCGGCCTGTCGCAGGAGGCCGCTGACCTTCATGTCGTTGATGCGCTGGCACGGATACCCCTCCAGCATCCCCCCATAGGTCGTAGACATCCGCAGCTCGGTGAGCTCGATCGAACGACCGGACGAGAGGGCTATGTGGCTCAGCGACATGCCGACACCCTATGCGCATGATCCGCTTCCGATACACGCCCTAGGGCCGTCGGTGGTCTCTCATCGTCGGGAACGTGTTGTGCACCGTCAGGGAGCTGTACGACGAGCGGTCGTCGCGCGCCTGCGTCCGCCGGGTCTGCTCAAGGAGAAGGCCGTCGGCGTTTTCGGTGGGGCGGCTGCCCCGTCTGCCGAGCTTGACGATCAGGAAGACCACCAGCGCGGCCAACAATCCGAACAGAACACCCAATTCGGCCATGAAACCCCCCGGTCACGTGCGCGGACGTAGCCCTCGGATTCTCGCGCACCTGTCTGCCTGCGGGAAGGCCGGTGGCCATGCCCCTCCCATTCCGTTCCCGCTCGGCCACCCTCGGTGCGGCCGGACGCGGTCGACCTCCTCCCGTAGGTCGACCGCACGACGGCGAGCGGCCGGCTCGCGCTGTTCGAGCGATCCCACGACCGACGGCATCCACGGCCTCCTCGGGAACGATGACAGGGCTCCGGAGCACACCGTGCCGGGGCCATCGCCTCCGCGCACCAGGGCATCCATGTGGCGACGCTGCGTAACTGACTGGGGCGGCCGGGTGATCCCGAGGTGATGTGGGAGCAGATACTCGACTCCTTCGAAGTGGTCGGCGATGCGTTGCGGGCGCTGCTGCCCCCTCGGGAGCCGTCGTAGCGCGAACTCCCGTGCGGTGAAGCGTCTTCGGCCCCCGTCGGGCCACTTTTCACGGAACTGCCCCGACGTAGCGGAACGGTGTCGGTGCCCTCGCGTATCGTGCGTGCCGCATGCGTGGTGCGGTGAACCGTGCGGGGGGTGGGGGAGCGGGATGAGTGACCGTATCGAGTGGCCGTCGGGACGTGACGAGGATGCCGCGCTGATCATCAGGACCGACTACCACGACGAGCGGGCGTGGTCGGCCGTGAGAGCGGCGCTGATGACGCACTGGGGCCAGGAGGACGACTTCGAGCCGTACGTCCACATCGTCGACGATCCGCGATGGACGGCAATCACGCCCGCCCGGATTCTGTCCGAGGCGGCCGCGTACGAGGAGCGCGGCGTCGTCTACCTCGCGGACCGCACCTCGATGCGGGAGGAGAAACCTGTCACCTTGCTGGCGTTGTCACTGCTGACCAGGGAACGGTGCGAAAGCGACGAGGAGTTCGAGGCGTACGGCGGCGCCTTCCGTGTGGTGCCGCGGGGGATTCACGAGATGAACGCGAACCTCATGATCGCCAACCTGGACTTCGGTGACTTCATGGACGCCGCCAGGATCGATCCCGGGGGTCTCTTCCGGGGATTCACCGGCTGAACGGCCGCTCCGGCTTCGTGGCGTCCCCACGGCCTGCCGCGGGACGGGTGGCCTGCCGCGGGGACGGCGTCGTGGGTCCGTGGCGTCGTCCGGCGGGGCCGTCGACATGCCGGCATGCCGTGAAAGGAAACCGGGCCGGCGGGGCCGGAAGCCGACGGCCGGGCCCACATGTCGGAGAGTCGTGAGCGCTCAACTCCACATGCCCATGGCGATTTCTTCGAAGGAGGGAAGCCATTCGCTCCCTTCCGAGAAGGGAAGAGGATCGCGTCGCTCGATGTCCTGGCGCACCCGCCGCATGATCTCCTCCCTGCCGTCGTACGAGTCCCGTTCCGCGATCCCGGGAAGTGCCCGCTTCACGGCATGGATCGTGCAGGCGAGTGACGAGACGTCCGCGTGGAGGGCGACGGGAGCCCCGGCGCCCTCGTAGAAGCCGTACACGACGCCGCTGACCGTGTCGAGCGCGATCGTCGTGGCGGTGAGGTTGCCGATGACGATCCAGCTCCGGGCTTCCTGCGGCACGTCCCAATGGGAGTCGGGGATCTCGTCGATGGCACGTAGGGCGACCTCGATTCCGGGGGCGGCGACTTCCGCCCTGGGCGTGGAGGGGATGCCCACGTCACAGAGGAAACCGAGGGTCTTCCCGCCGAATCCGAGTTCTTCCGCCTCTGCCCTGACGGATCGTTCGACGTTCGCCACGCCGAACCAGCTCACCAGCTCGTCATGGGTGAGGTCGAACGTCAGGCCGCTCATGCCGATCTGGCGCCCTTCCTGGCCGCGTCGGTCACTCCGTACGGGTTCAGTCTCCCGCCCGTCCGTCGGCGTGGAGGAGGAACACGGGCGTTTTTGGCGTCATCGGCGTCTCAGCCATCGCAGCGGAGGCGCCGTCAGGAGCAGTGAAGCTTGGTTTCCCGCACCGGGGCCCGTGGCCAGGTCAGGGACCCGGCCGGGGCCGTGGTGCGGTGCGGCGGCTCGGGCGCCCCTCGTCCGCGATCACTCCGGGTTACGATGCTCCCTCATGCCGGAGGCCGGAAGCGACGGGCACCACGCCATGGACGGGCCGTTCGGGGAGTGAGGGGAGACCCGCACGGCGGTCGGAACCCCGGACTATCCCCAAGCCTGGTGGCGGGTGATTCGATACCATAGCCCTCCGGTTTGGTCGTGGATTGCAAGGTTGAATAGATGGATGGCCTGGGAAATGTTGAATGAGGTCACTGCGACCCGCTACGTCACGCCCCTGCGTGAGGGTGGCTCGCTGCCGGGGATCGTCGAGGCCGACGACCTCGGTACGTACGTCATGAAGTTCACCGGCGCGGGCCAGGGTCGCAAGACCCTCGTCGCGGAGGTCATCTGCGGTGAGCTGGGCCGTCGTCTGGGGCTGCGGGTCCCGGAACTGGTGACCATGCAGCTCGACCCGGTCATCGGGCTCGGCGAGCCCGACCAGGAGGTGCAGGAGCTGCTCAAGGCGAGCGGTGGCCTGAACCTGGGGATGGACTACCTCCCCGGTTCTCTGGGCTTCGACCCGCTCGCGTACCACGTCGACCCGGCGGAGGCCGGACGGATCGTCTGGTTTGACGCGCTGATCAACAACGTCGACCGGTCCTGGCGCAACCCCAACATGCTGGTCTGGCACGGCGACGTCTGGCTGATCGACCACGGTGCCACGATGATCTGGCACCACAACTGGCCGGGCGCCCAGGCGTCCGCGGCCAAGCCGTACAACGCCTCCGACCACGTGCTGGCGCCCACCGGTCCGGACGTCGCGGCAGCCGCCGCGGCCCTGGCGCCGCTCGTCACCGAGGAGTTGCTCACCGAGGTGGCGGCCCAGGTGCCCGACGAGTGGCTGTCCGGGGAGCCCGGTTTCGACTCGACGGACGAACTGCGTCGCGCGTACGTGGCGCCCCTGCTGGCCCGTGCCGCCACCATCCACGAGCGCATCGTCATGGACGCCCCGGCGCCCACCGGCCCGTCCAAGGCTCCCGGCTGGCTCGCCGACCGTCTCGCCCCGAGGGCTCAGGCAACGGAGAAGGGCGAGAGCCGATGAGTGGACGCGATGTCTTCGAGTACGCGCTGCTGCGGGTCGTCCCCCGTGTCGAGCGCGGGGAGTGCTTCAACGCCGGGGTGCTCGTCTACAGCCGGGCGCACTCCTTCGTCGCTGCCCGTACCCACCTCGACGAGGGCAAGCTGAGGGCGCTCGACCCCGCCGCCGACGTCGTCGGCACGACCCGGAAGCCGTGACGGGCGAGCACGGCGGACAGGGCCGCGGCGACGTGGTTGTCGTCCTCGACGAGCAGCAGTCTCACTGGCCCCTCC
>NZ_JBSFVR010000489.1:0-4332 GCF_053592415.1 Streptomyces sp. NPDC002690
CCCCGTCCGTACTCCCCTGACGCCGGGCCCCGTCACGGGTGTTGGGGCCGGAGCGGTACGCGGTGACGGTCCGGTGCGGCGCGCGGTGGCCGGTGCGACGCCTTCCACCGTGGTCCGGGTGCCGGCCGACGCCCGGACCACCGCCCCTTTCCCCGCATCGGGGCCGGTGCCGGGCTTGCGCCGTGCCGGTGGGGTGGGGTGGGTTGATCCCGTCCGGCCCCGAGCCTGTCGGACGACCTCCGACCGGGCGGGCCACGCCCCGGCCCGCCCCCTCGCGGCATTGGTCACCCGACAGGCTCCGATCCGCCGGGTGCCCCCACCGCCCGTACGGCCGTGTGCGCCGGACGCACCCGCGTACCGCGAGCGGCGGGGAGATCGCCGACAGCCCCCCGTGCCCCACCCTCGCGGTCGCACACCACCGGAAAGGCGGACGACGCATGACGCCGGCCCCCCACCGAAGCCACACCGACGATCTGCTGGCCTTCATCGCCGCCAGCCCCTCCCCGTACCACGCGGTGGCGAGTGCCGTGACGCGCCTGGCGAAGGCGGGATTCCGGGAACTGCGCGGCACCGACGACTGGAGCGGCACGAGCGGCGGCTGTTACGTCGCCCGGGCCGGCGCGCTGATCGCCTGGTACGTCCCCGAGGACGCGCCCGTGCACACGCCGCTGCGGATCGTCGGCTGTCACACCGACTCACCGAACCTGCGGGTGAAACCGAACCCCGACACCGGAAGCGCGGGCTGGCGACAGATCGGCGTCGAGATCTACGGCGGGATTCCGCTGAACACCTGGCTCGACCGCGACCTCGGCATCAGTGGCCGGCTCACCCTGCGCGGCGGCACCCCGGGAAACCCGCGCGACCTGCTGGTGCACATCGACGAACCGCTGCTGCGCGTACCCCAGCTCGCCATCCACCTCGACCGCAAGGTCAACGAGGGTGCGCTGCTGGACCCTCAGCGCCACCTGGCTCCGGTGTGGTCGCTCGGCGCCCCCGAGGAGGGCGCGCTGCTGCGCCGGGTCGCGGCGGCGGCCGGCGCGGACCCGGCGGACGTGCTGGGCTGGGATCTGATGCTGCACGACGTGCAGCCGCCCGGATACCTGGGCGTGGAGCGTGAGTTCGTGGTCTCGCCCCGCCTCGACAACCTGGTGTCCGTGCACGCGGGCGTCACGGCGCTGGTGGACACCGCCACCTCCGTCGAACCGCCCCGCTACATCCCGGTGCTGGCCGCCTTCGACCACGAGGAGGTCGGCAGCGCCTCGCAGACCGGGGCGCAGAGCCCGCTGCTGGAGCGGGTGCTGTCCCGCGCCGTGGCGGCGCGCGGGGGCGCCGCCGAGGACTGGGCGCGGTCGCTGGCGGGTTCCTTCTGCGTTTCGGCCGACATGACCCACGCCGTGCACCCCAACTACCAGGAGCGCCACGACCCCGGCCACCTCCCGCTGCCGAACGGCGGCCCCACGGTGAAGGTCAACACCAACCAGCGGTACGCCTCCGACGGCACCGGGGTGGCGTTGTTCCGCGAGGCGTGCGACCGGGCCGAGATCCCGTGGCAGTCCTTCGCGGCCAACAACGCGATGCCCTGCGGTACCTCGATCGGTCCGCTCACCGCCGCCCGGCTCGGCGTGACCACGCTGGACGTCGGGGTGCCCGGACTCTCCATGCACTCGGCGCGTGAGCTGTGCGGGGCGCGGGATCCGGCACATCTGGCGGCGGCCCTGCGCGCCGTGTTGACGGCCGCCTGAGCGACGGGCGCGCGCCCGCACGCGTCCCCGCCGCCCGCCCGTACCCCGCGTGCCGCGTGCCGCGGGGTACGGGCGCGGGAGAGGGTGGCTCCGGAGCGGGCCGGGCGGGAATAGCCCCGCGACGGCGCGCGCTCAACCGCACAGGAGGTTCGAACAACATGACCGATGCACAGGACCCGGCGGAATTCCGCGTCGAGCACGACTCGATGGGCGAGGTGAGGGTCCCGGCGGACGCCAAGTGGCGTGCGCAGACCCAGCGGGCGGTGGAGAACTTCCCCGTCTCCGGGCAGCGTCTGGAGCGCGCCCACATCGAGGCACTGGCCCGGATCAAGGCGGCTGCCGCCAAGGTCAACGCCGGTCTGGGGGTGCTCGACCCGGAGGTTGCCGAGGCGATCTCCCACGCCGCCGCCGAGGTGGCGGAGGGCCGGTGGGACGACCACTTCCCGGTCGACGTGTTCCAGACCGGGTCCGGTACCTCGTCCAACATGAACACCAACGAGGTGATCGCCACCCTCGCCTCCGAGCGGCTCGGCCGAGACGTGCACCCCAACGACCACGTCAACGCCTCGCAGTCCTCGAACGATGTCTTCCCCTCCTCGATCCACATCGCCGCCACCGCCGCGGTCACCGCCGACCTCGTCCCGGCCCTGGAGCACCTGGCGGCATCCCTGGAGCGCAAGGCCCGGGAGTTCGCCCAGGTGGTGAAGTCGGGTCGCACCCACCTCATGGACGCGACACCCGTCACCCTTGGACAGGAGTTCGGTGGGTACGCGGCGCAGATCTCCTACGGCGTCGAGCGCCTGCGCGCCTCCCTCCCCCGGCTCGCCGAACTCCCGTTGGGCGGTACGGCGGTCGGCACCGGGATCAACACCCCGCCCGGCTTCTCCGCGGCGGTGATCGCGGAGATCGCCGGGGCGACGGGGCTGCCGCTGACGGAGGCCCGCAACCACTTCGAGGCGCAGGGCTCGCGGGACGGCCTGGTGGAGGTGTCCGGGCAGCTGCGTACGGTCGCCGTCTCGCTGACCAAGATCTGCAACGACCTGCGGTGGATGGCCTCCGGGCCGCGCACCGGACTGGCCGAGATCGCGCTGCCCGACCTCCAGCCGGGTTCGTCGATCATGCCGGGCAAGGTGAACCCGGTGATCCCCGAGGCGGTGCTGATGGTCGCCGCGCAGGTCACGGGGAACGACGCGACGGTCGCGGCGGCCGGCGCGGCCGGGAACTTCGAGCTGAACGTCATGATGCCGGTCATCGCGAAGAACCTGCTGGAGTCCGTACGCCTGCTCGCCAACGCCTCGCGGCTGCTGGCGGACCGCACGGTGGACGGCATCACCGCCGACACCGCCCGGACGCGCGCCTACGCGGAGTCCTCCCCCTCGGTGGTGACTCCGCTGAACAAGTACCTGGGGTACGAGGAAGCCGCCAAGGTCGCCAAGAAGTCGCTGGCCGACGGCACCACGATCCGCGAGACCGTGCTCGCCTCCGGATACGTGGAGCGGGGCGACCTGACGGTGGAGCAGCTGGACGAGGCGCTCGACGTCCTGCGCATGACCAGGCCGTGAAGCCCGGGCCGTGTCTGACGGTCCGTCGGGATGCGAGGCTCCGGGTGATCCGTATCGCAGCGCCCGCGCGGCGGCGTCCGTAAGATCTGTTCATGGCAGGTACGGGAGAGCACACACGCTGGGCACCCGGGGACCACATCCTCTGGCGCTACCGGGACAAGGGCACCGACGACGGGCCGGCGGACGCGACACCGCTGCGCATCTGCCGCCCGGTCACGGTCGTCCAGGACACCGAGGACCTCCTGGCCGTATGGATGGCCCCGGGCACCGAGTGCGTTCGGCCGGTGCTCGCGAACGGCGCCGAGGTGCACACGGAACCCCTCGCCACCCGCTACACCGTGCCGCACACCACGGACCACTACACCTGGTGGGGCATGGGCGTGCTGAAGCTGGCGCGCCCCGGCGAGCCGTGGTCGGTCTGGCTCTTCTGGGACCGCGGCTGGGTCTTCCGCAACTGGTATGTCAACTTCGAGGAGCCACTCACTCGTTGGAGTTCCGGAGTCGATTCCGAAGACCACTTCCTCGACATCTCGGTGCACCCCGACCGGAGCTGGAAGTGGCTCGACGAGGACGAGTTCGCCCAGGCCCAGCAGGTCGGCCTGATGGACCCCGGGACGGCCGGGCGGGTGCGCCGGGCAGGGCTTGCGGCGGTCTCGGTGATCGAGGCGTGGGGGTCCCCGTTCCGGGACGGCTGGGAGCACTGGCGGCCCGATCCGGCCTGGCCCGTCCCGGCGCTGCCGGATGACTGGGACCGCACCCGCGCGCGCACACCGTCGTGAGACTCTTGAACCACCCGTGGGGGGCGCCCGTAGGATCAGCCTCCCGAGGGCCCGTGCGCGACAACCCGCGTATCGGCCACCGGTCCTGACCGCATGTCACAGGCGACACCGCACACGCCGTACCAACCCGCACGGGCCGCAGCCCGCGAGGGCCGCACGGAGGCGGAAGCCACTACGAGGGGGTGGAGGCGTGGTGCTCGCACCAGCGGGTGAACACACCCGCACGGCCGCCCTCCCGGCCGGCGCGGC
>NZ_JBSFVR010000490.1:0-4314 GCF_053592415.1 Streptomyces sp. NPDC002690
ACGGGGCCGTGACGGTCCGGAACCGGCCGTACCTCCGCGGGCTTTCAGCCCAGCGGTGGCACGGCCGGGGAGGCCGCGAGCAGGTCCTCCCCCTTTTGCGGCTCCTTCGTCTTCAGGGCCTCTTCTCCTTCCACCGGCGCTCCCCCTTCCAGCAGGCCGAGCTGCCGCAGCCAGTCGTCGTCGTAGACCTTGGAGAGGTAGTTGCGACCCGAATCCGGCAGCAGGACGACGACCAGGTCGTCCGGCCCGAGACCGGCCGCCACCCGCAGGGCTCCGGCCACCGCGGTACCGGCGGAGCCGCCGACCAGCAGTCCTTCCTCACGGGCCAGGCGACGGGCGGTCAGCAGCGATTCCCGGTCGCTGATCCGCTCGTAGCGGTCGACCACCGAAGGGTGGAAGGACTCGGGCCAGCTGTTGTCCACCGTCTCCGGATGACGGAAATAGCCGATGCTCTCCACGTGGTACGGACCGCCGTCGCCGCCCGAGTAGACCGAGGCCTCCGGGTCCGCGCCCACGACCGTCACCCTCCCGCCGCTGGCCTCCTTGAGATACTCGCCGGTCCCCGTGATGGTGCCGCCGGTGCCGATGCCCGCTACCAGGTGGGTGATCCGGCCCTCCGTCTGGCGCCAGATCTCGGGCCCCGTCGTGCGGTAATGGGCCAGCGGATTCGCCGGGTTGTCGTACTGGTTGGCCAGCCAGCCGCCCGGAGTCTCCTCGGCGATGCGGATGGCCGTGGCGTACACGTGCTCCGGATGTTCACGCGGTACGTCACCCGGGCAGACGACGACCTCGGCGCCGTACGCACGCAGTACCGCGACCTTCTCCGCGCTGCTCTTGTCCGGGATCGCGAAGACGCACCGGTATCCCCGCTGGGCCGCGACCATGGCCAGCCCGACCCCGGTGTTTCCCGACGTGCCCTCGACGATCGTCCCGCCCGGAGCCAACAGCCCCTCCTTCTCGGCCGCTTCGACCATGGAGAGGGCGATACGGTCCTTCACGCTCCCGCCCGGGTTGACGTACTCCAGTTTCGCGTAGACCGGTGTGAGCGCCGGGCCGGTGACGCGGTTGAGGCGTACCAGCGGGGTGTTGCCGACCGCGTCGGCCAGTGAGGAGTGGACGTCCATTGCGGTGCTCCTTGCGTCTGCGGAAGCTGATGCCACCGGGTGATCCGGGAACGTGAGGCGGGCCGACGCCGTGCCGGGCTCCGGGACGATGAGGACGCCCGGGATCGCCGGGCACGCGCGTGCCCCGCGCGGGGGCGGTGCGAGAGGGCAGGACGAACGCCGGCCCGGTGCGCGCCGCACGTGCCTACTCGCTACGGGGGCCGCGACGGGGCGGGTCCGGCGGGAGGGTCAGGCCGGACAGAGAGCGCTGGACGAGCGGCGCAGATCTATGTGCAGTCGGGCGTGCAGACGGGCCTCTGGATGCCGGCCGGGAGAAGCCGTGTCGGACGCACCGAAGACGCGGCTCGGAGACACCGCTCCGGTGGCGCTCTGCTGGTACGGCATGAGGGGCGCGGTCCCTTCGCACAAGGGGCGTCACCTGTCGGCGACGCCCCTGAACGTACCAGCCCGGAGACCGCGGTGAGAAGGAGATCCCGCCGGGCCGCGCGAGGTGTCAGACAGCCGGTCCGCCGCGTTCCACGGGGATGCGCTCGCCGGCCTCGACCGCGACGGGCAGGCGGTTCTCCTTCGGCGGCAGCGGGCAGGTGGCCAGGTCGGTGTAGGCGCAGGGAAGGTTCGCCGCGCGGTTGAAATCGATGCGGACGAAGCCCTGTTCGTCGGGGGCGTCGATCTGGACGGAGCGGTTCGCCGCGTAGGTGGTCACGCCGGAGGTGAGGTCCGTGAACAGAGCCGTCAGCGAGCCGGGACGCTTGCCGTTGAACGCCGTGAGCCGGTACGTCTCCCCGCCGACCTCGAATTCGACCTGGCCGGGGGAGTCGTAGACGTGCTCCAGGCCCTCGACCGAAGCGCCCACCGTCACCGCACGCGGCTCCTCGAAGGGCAGGAACCTTCCCGGACGGACCCAGCGCGCGGCAGGGGCGTACGCGGGGGTCCCGGTGAAGCCGGTACGCAGGGCGTTCCCGGGATGGCGGGGGCGCAGAATGTCGTGTCCGCCGCGCTTGGCCACCTCGATCACCGCGTCACCGAATCCGGGGAACAGGCTGTCGCGTTCGCCGATGACGCCGAAGTCGTGACGCCCCGTCACCGTCCTTCCTTCGATGGTCAGTTCCTCACCTTCCGCCAGTTCCACCACCACGCCCGCGGCCGAGGTCGACCAGACCCCCGGGGCGTCCTCGAAGCGCTCCGGTTCGGCGCTCAGCCAGCGCAGGCTCGTGATCGCGAGGAATCCGTGCGGTCCGGCGAGGTTCGCCTCCTTCTCCCGGTGCCACGACTGCCACTCCTCGGTGAAGCTCTCCTGGCCGATGTCGATCCCCGGAACGGTCATGTCCACTCCCTCGTGCTGTGTATCGGGCGGGACCAGGCGGTCCTCCAGAGCGCAACTCCCTGGCAGCCGCGCCGCATTCCCCGATCCGGCGGGAAGTTCCGCACTCCGGGACGGCATTGTCCAACCAGCCTCCACGGGTTAGCCTGCCGAGAGATCGCCCACGCCCCGGTGGGGCGATCCTCCGTATCGGCGGCCGGCACCCGGCCGCCGAACGACCCGAAGAGTGCGAGGTGACCGGCGTGCGGGCGCGACCCTTCAGCGAGCACGGCAGTCATCTTCCGCACCGCGGTGGGTCGTTCGCGCCGCGAGTCGTCCGGCGTCACGTCGATCTGCTCAGGGTGAGCAGCGCACTGTGTACGGACACCGCCCCGCGTCACTGAGCGCGTACCTTCCGCTCCCGCCCACGGCGATCGTGTCCACCCGGATGTCGCACCCGCTTCTCGTGCGTCCGGAGGCCACCAGGTCCCGGGCCGAGGGCTGATCCCCTGACGTCTTCGCAGGCGTTCCCGCGCGTTCCTCTCCCGCCCTTTCGTGACGCTCCGTCATGCCCATTCGCTCAACTCGCGCCGCGCGACCGCCGTGCCCGGTCCGTCCGCGCGCCCCCGACCGAGAGGATCATGGTGTCCAAGAACACCGCGCGAACAGGGGTGTTCACCGCACTGCGGGTCCGCGACTACCGGATCTACTGGAGCACGGGCCTGGTCTCCAACATCGGCTCCGCGATGCAGGGCGTGGCGCTGGACTGGTTCGTCTTCGACCTCACGCACAGCGGAACCGCGGTCGGCTGGGCGGCGGGTCTGCAGTTCGCCCCGGTCCTGCTCTTCGGCCTCTGGGGCGGGGTGCTCGCCGACCGGTACGACCGCCGCTCCCTCCTGTTGTGGGCGCAGTCCCTGTACGCGGTCCAGGCTGTACTCCTCACGGTCGCCGTGCTGTCCGGGCACGCACCCCTCTGGTCGGTCTATCTGCTGTCGTTCGGCCTGGGCTGTGTCTTCGCCGTGGAGAATCCCGCGCGGCTCTCCTTCGTCACCGAGCTGGTCGGACCCTCGCTGATACCCAACGCGGCGGGGCTGAACATCCTGTCCCTCAACGCCGCGCGGCTGATCGGACCCGCGATCGCCGGCGTGCTGATCGGACTGATCGGGGCGGGCGGAGTGTTCGCGGTGAACGCCGTCTCCTTTGCGGCCGTGACCCTGGGCCTGCTGGCGATCCGCGCACGCACACCCGCGTCCGACGCTCCTGGAGTCGGGCCGACGGACGCGCCGGAGCCCGTGAAGCGCGCGCGATGGGCGGGCGCCGGTGCCGAGGGACTGCGCTACGTCGCCGCCCGGCCCGAACTGGCTGGAGTACTGGCCCTGTTCGGGATGGTGTCCACCTTCGCGGTGAACTTCCCGACCACTCTCACCCTGTTCGCCGGGCGGGTCTTCGACGTCGGATCCAGCGGTCTCGGCTTCATGTCGACCGCACTGTCCGTGGGCACCATCGCCGGGACACTCGCGGCGACCCGCCGCGTCTCGCCCCGGGTACGGACCGTGGTCGTCGGCGCCGTCCTCTTCGGCGTCAGCGAGGCGGTGGCCGCGCTCATGCCCTCCTACACCACCTTCCTGATCCTGCTGCTGCCGACCGGGTTCATGCTGATGACCCTCAACACCGCGGTCAGCGCCTTCGTCCAGTCGGAGGTCAGCAACGCCATGCGCGGCCGGGTGATGGCCGTCTACACCGTCGTGTCGATGGGCGGTGCCCCGCTCGGCGGCCCCACGATCGGCTGGGTCTCCCAGCACGCCGGGGTGCGCTGGGGCCTCGCCTGCGGAGCCGCGGTCGCCGTGCTCGCGGCCCTGGCCGTGGCGCTCCTGCTCGCCGGACGCCGGG
>NZ_JBSFVR010000491.1:0-4300 GCF_053592415.1 Streptomyces sp. NPDC002690
ATTGCGCTAATTTCTGTCGGACGGGCGCGTGAGGTTAAAAACCCGGGGCACTGCCCGCCGAGGTCGCCGCCCCCATGGCCGACTGGTACGCCCGCGCCGGCGCCACCCTCCTCACCGGCGCCCGGGTCGACCGCGTCGAACCCGGCGCCGTGGTCCTCACCGGCGGGAGAAGGCTCCCTGCGGGCGCGGTGGTCGTCGGCATCGGCGCCCGCCCCGCCACCGGCTGGCTCGCCGGCTCCGGCATCGCGCTCGGCCCGGACGGATCGGTCACCGCCGACGCGGCGCTGCGCACCTCGGCGCCCGGGGTGTACGCGGTCGGCGACTGCGCCTCGTACCCCTCCGCGCGCTACGGCGCACGGCTGCTGGTCCACCACTGGGACAACGCGCTCCAGGGCCCGCGCACGGTCGCGGCGGGCATCGCGGCGACGGACGGCGGAACCCCGGAGCCGTACGACCCGGTGCCGTACTTCTGGTCCGAGCAGTTCGGCCGTTTCGTCCAGTACGCCGGGCACCACGCGGACGCCGACACCCTGCTGTGGCGCGGCGACCCCGCCGACGAGGAGTGGACCGTGCTCTGGCTCCGGGACGGCGCGCTCGTCGCCCTGCTGGCGGTCGGCCGTCCGCGCGATCTCACCCAGGGCCGCAAGCTCGTCGCCTCCGGCCGGGCCGTCGACCCCGAGCGGGCCGCCGACCCCGCCGTACCCCTGAAGTCCACCGTCCTCTGAGCCCCGGCGGGGACCCGGAGCCGGGCCCCGGGCACCCGTCCCGGCCCGTGCCGGACCCCGGTGCGACCTGCGCGGACGCAGTCCTGACACGGTCCGTACGGTCGGCCCGGCTACCGGCTGTCGGTCCCAGATGGCACGCTTGTCCTCGTGACCCAGATTGACGCAAAGATCGATGCTCTCGTCCCTGCCTGGCTCCACCTCCCCGACATCGCGGAACTCCTCGACGTCGAGGTGACGCGTGTGCGGCAGTTGGTCAAGGAAGGCCAGCTGATCGCCGTGCGTCGCGGTGAGAACCGGACACTCCAGGTGCCCGCCGCCTTCATCGACGGCGACAAGGTGGTCAAGGGCCTCGCGGGGACCCTGACGCTCCTGAGGGACGACGGCTATTCCGACGAAGAGATGCTGGACTGGCTCTTCACCCCCGACCCGAGCCTGCCCGGCACCCCCGCGCAGGCGCTGAGCGAGAATCGCGGGACGGAGGTGAAGCGCCGCGCCCAGGCGCTCGCCGTCTGACCGAGACAACCGCACACGCGAACACGGGCCGTGCCGCGCACGGCCCGTGTTCGCGTCACCCACGGGGGGAACCTCCATGTCCGCACCACGTCACCAGCTCACCGACGCCCGTCTCTACCTCTGCACCGACGCCCGCAGGCGCCAGGGCGACCTCCCCGAATTCCTCGACGCCGTCCTCGCCTCCGGAGTGGACATCGTCCAACTGCGTGACAAGGGCATGGAGGCCGCCGAGGAGCTGGAGCACCTCCAGGTGTTCGCGGACGCCTGCGCACGTCACGGCAAGCTCCTCGCCGTCAACGACCGCGCCGACATCGCCCACGCCATCGGTGCCGACGTGCTCCACCTCGGACAGGGCGACCTGCCGGTCCCCGCAGCCCGCGCGATCATCGGCGGGACCCCGCTGATCGGCCGTTCCACGCACGCCGAGTCCGAGGTGGACGCCGCCGTCGCACAGCCCGGCGTCGACTACTTCTGCACCGGCCCCTGCTGGCCCACCCCGACCAAGCCCGGCCGGCACGCTCCCGGTCTCGGCCTCGTGCGGTACGCCGCCTCCCTCGACCAGCCCCGCCCGTGGTTCGCCATCGGCGGCATCGACGCGGGCAATCTCGACGAAGTGCTGGACGCCGGCGCCCGGCGCGTCGTGGTGGTCCGGGCGATCACCGATGCCGACGACCCGGCCGAGGCCGCGGCCGGTCTGGCGAAGCGGATTCGCGAACGCTGACCCCGGCCCCCGCCCCGTCCAGCCTCCCGGTCCGCTTCCGGTCCGCTTCCCGGTCCGCTCCGGTCCCGTGAGCCCGCGCGAGGCATCCGTGCGGGAGGCCCTCGCGCTGTCCGAGGCGTGGACAGCATTCACTGCAATACGGACAAAAGTCCCTCTCTGGTTGGGGGACGGCCGCACCCTGGTTAACCTCGCGGTATGGCCCTTGGTACCTCCTCCACCCGGACGGACCGCGCACGCACCGTGCGCGACCTGCTCGCGTCCGGCACGTCGTACTCCTTCGAGTTCTGGGCGCCCAAGACCGAGAAGGGCGAGCGGAACCTCTGGAACGCGCTGCGCCGGGTCGAGGCCGTGGGTCCCAGCTTCGTCTCCGTGACGTACGGCGCCGGGGGATCCACCCGGTCCGGTACGGTCCGGGCGACGCAGCAGATCGCCGCCGACAGCACGCTCACCCCCGTCGCGCACCTCACCGCCGTCAACCACTCCGTCGCGGAGCTGCGCAACATGATCGGCCAGTACGCCGACGCGGGGATCAGGAACATCCTCGCCGTGCGCGGAGACCCGCCGGGCGACCCGATGGGCGAGTGGGTCGAGCACCCGGAGGGTGTGCGGTACGCCGCCGATCTGGTGCGGCTCATCAAGGAGTCCGGCGATTTCTGCGTGGGTGTCGCCGCGTTTCCCGAAATGCACCCGAGGTCGTCCGACTGGGAGACCGATACCCGCCATTTCGTGGACAAGTGCCGGGCGGGTGCCGACTACGCCATCACTCAGATGTTCTTCGAACCCGGCGACTACCTCCGGATGCGTGACCGTGTGGTCGCCGCCGGTTGCGACACGCCGATCATTCCCGAGATCATGCCGGTCACCAGCGTGAAGCAGCTCGAAAGATTTCCCCAGCTGAGCAACGCGGCCGTGCCCAAGGCTCTGGAAGAACGCATCCACGCGGTCAAGGACGATCCGGCCGCTGTACGCTCCATTGGCATCGAGTTCGCAACGGAGTTCTGCGCGAAGCTGCTGTCCGAAGGTGTGCCCGGATTGCACTTCATCACGCTCAACAACTCGACGGCAACGCTCGAAATCTACGAGAATCTCGGACTGCACAAGCAGTCGTGACCGGCCGTACCCGTCACCGATCCGGCGGCGGCGGCCGCAGAAGGGGGCGGGCGTGGGCTGGACGGTCCTCTATATCGCTTTCGGCGTGGTGGCGTTGTGGCTGCTGGGCGAGGTGCTTCTGCAGTACAAGGCACGGCTGCGCTGGAGGCTTCTCGCCTTCTCCGGATTCCTCTGCGTGGTGCTCGGTGTCCTGATCCCGTCCGTGCTGGTGATCGCTCTCGGCGCGGTCGCGTTCGCGGTCGGTCAGACCTACGTGACGCTCTCCTTCCGGCGGGGCTTCTCCACCGGCTGGGCCATAGGGGGCAGCCCCGGGGCCAGCCGCCGTCGCCGCGGCCGGCAGCCCTCCGCCAAGGAGGAGCCCGTCCTCGAAGTCTCGGGCCTGGAGTACGAGGAACCGGCCGCACCCGCCGAGGACGACCCCGCCGCCGTGTACGAGCCGCAGCCGATGCCGGAGGAGACCGGCCAGTACGGCGTGTACAGCCCGAGCCCGTACGCGCAGCCGGACGGCGGCCAGGGGTACCAGGAGCAGCGACCGGCCGGCGCGCAGCCCCAGTACGCCGCCCACGACACGTACGACGGCTACGGCGAGCCCGCGCAGACCCCCTCGTACAACGGCGGCTACGCCTACGGCACCGACCAGCACAGCTATGCGGCGTACTCCGACCCGTACATCGGTACCGGGGGCACGGCCGCTCCGCCGTACGCGTCCTACGACGCCTACAACAACGGCAACGGGTACGACGCGGGGTCGGGCGGCGGCTACGACGCCTACGCGAACCAGCAGCCGTACACCGAGCCGTACGCCGCCCCCCAGTACGGCGCGGACACCCCGCCCGGCGGTGTCTGGGTACCCCAGCAGCGTGAGGGAGAGCAGTACCCGCAGGGCACGCCCGCCCCGTACGGCAGCGGCTATCCGGCCGGTGACGAGGGATACGGCAACGGCGGCTACGGCAACGACACCGGCCAGAACGAGCAGTACCGGTACTGACGGGGTGACCCCGCACCGCCCCGCGCGCCTCCTCCGGTGAGTGAGGGGGCGCGCGCACGCCGTCCGGGCCGCGTCGCGCGCGCCAGGCTCACCGCGCCCGGCTCACTGCGATCCCTTGAAGCCGTCGCCCTCGACGATCAGCCCGGCGACCAGGGCGCCCGACATCCCCGCGTGCGCCGGACCGCCCCCGGGGTGCGACCAGCCGCCCGCCAGGTAGAGCCCCGGCAGCCGGGTGCGGTTGGC
>NZ_JBSFVR010000492.1:0-4292 GCF_053592415.1 Streptomyces sp. NPDC002690
CTCAGGATCCAGAAGGAGCTTCTCGGGTTGCTTCCCACCCGCGCTCTGTGTGGAATCGGCTTGCGTGGGCGACATGAGCGACTGCTCATGTCGCCCTCGGACGTGTCGATGAACCCCGTAGTCACGAACGATAGCTGTCGGCCCGCCGAGCCCTCGCATCTGAGGCTGAACAGCCCGAACCGTACATGAGTGGCGTTTTCGAACCGTTCGATTCTTCGCTCAGAACGATTCTCCCGTGAACCGCCTCGGGGGTGCCAGGGCAGTTTCTGCGTCTCGGCGATCCCTGGGAAGCCGACGAGTCCACAAGTGAACGTCGGTCGGGCACCACTCGCGAGATCCTCTGCCCCGCGCATCGGCGAACGGGCCGACTCCAGGCCGACGGGACGTTGACGTCATTCTCTGGTCGGAGCTCGCCCGTGCGCGCTCAAGGCTGCCCGGCGCGCGTGAGTGAAGGGCGTGCTTCACCACCCGCCCGACGGGGGAGGCGCCGACGTCAAATCGCCCGGGCCGCGGCTCGATGGCAGGGAGCAGCGATCGTCCAGCATCGCTGGTTCAAACGTGTGTCGATATTGCGGCGTGCCGGTGCATGCGAGATGGCATACCTCCCTATCGGATCATTCATACCTATCTTCATTGAGGTGCCCGACGTGCGGTCGGTGAGCGCCCGTATGGAACTCGGGACGGCTCCCGATGCGAGGCAACCTGAACAAACGTATGCATCACCACCTTGACTGGTGATGTCGAGGCTGACATGATTACGTCACCGCCTCAACAGGTGACACTTCGAGTGTCGAGCCAGAGGCGGCCCAGACCTACCGAATCCGATGGGGAGCATCAGTCATGGCAGTCAGCTACACCGCCGTTGTCGACGTCGATGGAGAAGGCCGGAACGGCGGCCACGTCCACTCCTCCGACGGTCTGCTGGAGACCAGCCTCGCTCTCCCCAAGGAGCTCGGCGGCTCCGGTGCCGCGACCAACCCCGAGCAGCTCCTGGCGGCCGGTTGGGCCGCCTGCTTCCTCGGCGCCCTCCGCCGGGCCGCCGCACTCCGCAAGGTGCGGTTGACCAGCACGACCATCACGGCCGAGATCACTCTCACCCACGGTGACGACGGTGAATTCTCCCTCTCGGCCGTCCTCAACCCCGTCCTGGGCGGTGTGGACCAGGCGACCGCGGAGGAACTGGCCCAGGACGCCCACCAGATCTGCCCGTATTCCAAGGCCACGCGCGGCAACATCCCGGTCACCATCAACGCCGCCGCTGCGGCCTGATCGGGCATCACGGACCGCGGGTCCCGTGCCCCTTCCCGCGCCCCCGTGCGGGACCCGCACACTTTGCACCCCTCCGGTGCCCCGACCGGCACCGATCACCTGGAGCGAGAGCTGACATGGCGTCCACCGCGCACACCCGTCCGCACGTCGTCCGGCACCGCGACGCGCCGGCCGCAGAGGTTGCCGGTCGCCGAACATCCGCCGAGTCCGGTGACGAGCAGGTCCGGGGCCCGGCAGCCTCCGGGGAAGGTGCCGGGCCCACTCAGACCCAGGTGTGGAACTGGGCGGAGGGCGTGGTGCTCGGCGGATACGGCCCGGCCGCCGGTGCTTTCCTCTGACGGCAGGGGTGGGCACCGGCGTGGGCGTGGCCAGGCGTGGGCATCGCCCGGGTGAGGGGGAGAGGAGCCGGCCCGGCCCGGAGTCCGGGCCGACTTACCCGTTCACCGGCCTGTCCGGCCCACTCCCGGACACACGCGGACCGGCCCGGACCCGATGCATCCGTCCGGACCGGCGACCGCGTTACGATCCGGTCTTCAGTGTCGACGCGCCAGCGCGCTCTCGACGGCCGTGGCCATCGCACTCTCACCCGAGGCGTTGGGGTGCAGAGGAGCCGCCGGGGTCTCGGGCGCGAACGTCTCGATCCAGCGCGGACCGGTCGGCGTGCAGAGGTCGTGCCCGATGGTCGGCGTGTACGTGTCGACGTACTGCGCGCCGTTGCGGTGTGCTTGGCGGGCCAACATGGAGTTCAGCTCCTTCTCCCTGTCACGGAGCCAGGGGAAGTCACCTGCGGCCAGCGGTACGGTCTTGCCGGTGCAGCCCACGCCGTCCTCGGGGAAGAGGTCGGGGTAACCGACCACCACGACACGGGCGTGCGGCGCACGCTGGTGGATGCCTCGCAGTACTCTCGCAACCTTCGGGCCCGTGGCCGCGATGGCGTCCGACACCTGGTCCGAGCCGCCGGCGGTGAAGTGCGTCCGGCACGGCGTGCCCGCGGGGTCGCCGGAGGTGAGCTGGGCGCAGGTGCCCAGCACCGTCGAGAAGCCGATGTCGTTGCCGCCGATGGTGACGGTGACCAGGTCGGTACCCCGGTCGAGGGCGTCGAGCTGCGGCGCCACTCCCTCGGCCTGGGAGGCCGTCATGTCCACGGTGGTGGCCCCGGAGCAGGTGACGTCCGTGAGGGCGGCAGAACGCGACTGTGCCACCAGCGAGGGGTAGTTCTGGCTGGAGCGCAGGCAAGTCGGGTCCACCTGGGTGGGTACCAACGGTGCCGAGGCGTACGAGTCGCCGAGGGCGACAAGGTCCACCCGGTGCCGGGTCTCGGAGACCGTGTTCGCCGCGGCGGTCCCTGCCGGTGCGAACACCGCTCCGGCACAGAGCAGCGCGGCTCCCGCCGTGAGCGCGCGCACGGCGCGGGAGGTGGGGAGGAGTTTCCTCAAGATCTGTCCTTCCAGGATCGGTCATGGGTCTCCGCCGGGAACGCCGGCCGTCACTGAACCCTCCGGCCGACGCCCGAGGCCGTCCACACGGAGGCGTTCGGGGGAGGCGGGGCACCCACCATGGACACGTATGCGAGGGGTCCGGGGGTGGTGGCGACGCGGGTAACGAATCGATCACCGACCGGGTCGTCCGGAAGCGCGGCACCAGTTCCGGCGACTGACCACTGCGACCCAACCCCCTTCCGGGCGGCGCCCGTTCGACCGGAAACACGTTCACCGGAGGACACATGACGACAGAGAACACCCGCGACTCGGCCACCGCCGACGCGTTGTTGTGCACCGTGGGCGATGTACCGGCCCTCGCCACGCTCGGCGAAGCGGGGGCGTGGCTGCCGGAGCCGGGGTGGGACTCATGACCACCGCACGTGACCTCGCGCTCATCGTCCTGGGCACGGCGGCGGACCGGCAGACGGATCTCTCCCTCGCCCTCGCGGCTGCCGAAACCATCGACCTTCTGGAACGGGGCGCACTGGCCCTGGTCGGGGACCGCCTGGTGCCCGGCAGCGAGCCGGTAGACGATGACCCCCTGCTGAGCAGAGCCTTCATCGCGATTCGCCGGCACCGGCCGTACGAGACGGTGGGGGAGTGGATGTCGCGCCACGGCACCGGGCTCGCCGAGATCTACGCCGGGGAACTGGAGAGCACCGGCCTTCTGGCCCGTCCCCGGCGCCACGGAATCCTGCCGCGTTCCGCCCCGGCCCTGCCGGCCGACTCTCCGGAGCATCGACGCGCGGACGAGCGCCTGGCATCGGGCGAGCCCGTACTCACGGCCCTGCTCGGTATCCTGGACACCGGCGGGATACCGGCGGACGTCCGCACCGGGGACGCGGTGTCGACCGTCCTGGCCGCCGTTGCGGACACGGTGACCGAACTGGCGGCCGCCCGACTGCGCCGGTACGTCGAGGACGCCGCGTTCGACAACATCTGGCGCGCCTGAGGAACCTTCGTCCGGATGTGCGGGGCCCGCATGCCCCGGCGCCTGATCCAGTCCGATCGGACCGAGCGGCCCTGGGACCGACGACGCACCTTCCTCCCTGGCTGAGACATGTATCACCCAGAGGTAGAGTCGAGAAACGTGTGAACGGCTGGGTTCGCATCCATGTCAAGGGAAAGGTACGGCGATGACCGGGCTTGGTTACCGGGACAGAGCGGAAGCGGAGCTTCGCGGCGCGGCGCCGCCACGAGCCCTCGACGTCGCGGTGATGGCGTACGAGGCCTGCGCCGGTGACCTCAGTCGGGCATGGGGCGAGGCCGTGCGCCACCTCGGCCGGCAGCCTGCCGCCATGCGCGAGCTGCTGTTGGACGCCCTGCCCGAACGTTACGCGCGGACGGTGCCCGGCTCCGGTCTCCGACTGGGGCTGCTCCACCTCGACGCCGTGCTCGGTCGGGATCTGCCCGGCTCCGTCCTGGCCACCGCGCGGCAGGAGGCGATCAGCGATGTCGGGCACTGCTGGACCGTCCGCGACTGGACAT
This sequence comes from Streptomyces sp. NPDC002690, assembly GCF_053592415.1. NCBI lineage: Bacteria > Bacillati > Actinomycetota > Actinomycetes > Kitasatosporales > Streptomycetaceae > Streptomyces > Streptomyces sp. NPDC002690. The sequence goes on from NZ_JBSFVR010000492.1 coordinate 4,239, forward strand.
GGCTCCACCTCGTCCATGCCGAACTCGACGCGGGGCGTTTACTCCCGCCTGCAG
>NZ_JBSFVR010000493.1:0-4259 GCF_053592415.1 Streptomyces sp. NPDC002690
GCCGCTTCCCCGACGCGGGGGAGCGGCCCACCGGTGGTGGTGCGGGCGCGGGTGCGTGCCGACGGCTTCACCGGGGCGGCACGGCTTTTCATGTGTGGGGGAGTGTTCACAAGTGGGGGGACGAGAGAAATGCTGAAGGTCAGTGTCGTGGTGCCCGTGTACAACGCGGGCCCGTACCTGGAGCGTTGCGCGCCGTCGCTGCTCGGACAGAGTCTGGGCGAGGACGAGTACGAGATCGTCTACGTGGACGACGGATCGACCGACGGTTCGGCGGAGGTGCTCGACCGGCTCGCCGCCGAGCACTCCCGAATACGGGTGCACCACCAGGAGAACTCGGGCTGGCCGGGCAAGCCGCGCAACGTCGGCATCGCCATGGCGCGCGGTGAGTACATACAGTTCGTCGACCAGGACGACCGGCTCACCCCCGAGGCGTTGGAACGCCTGTACGCCATGGGCAGCCGCAACGGCTCCGACATCGTGCTCGGCAAGATGGCCGGCTCCATGGTGGGGCCCTCGCCCGTCTTCCGCCGCAATCGCGAACGCTGCACGGTGGAGGACGCGCCGCTGATCGAGACGCTCACGGCACACCGGCTGTTCCGGCGCGCGTTCCTGGAGGAGACAGGAATCCGCTTCCCCGAGGGGTACTGGCGCATGGAGGACCTGCTCTTCATGGTCCGCGCCTACCCCCGGGCCAAGGTGGTCTCCATACTCGCCGACTACCCCTGCTACATCTGGGACCGCAGGGAGGACGGCGGAAACAACAGCCGGGCCGCGTTCGACCGCCTCGACAACCTCCGCCGACTGCGCATGATCATCGAGGCGCTGGCCGACGCCACCGAACCCGGTGAGCTCCAGGACCGGCTGATGCGCCGCCTGTACCGCGTCGAGCTGATGCGGTACGTGCCCGAGTTCTCCGCGAGTGACCCGGAGGACGAGGGCCTGCGGGCGATCTACGAGACGACGCGCTCGATGGCCCTCGAATGCTTCCCGCCCGGGGTGACCGCGGGCATGCCGGCGGTGCAGCGACTGCGCGCGACCCTGCTGGCGGAGGACCGTCACGAGGCCCTGGGGGAAGTGGCCCGGCGCGTGAGCGAGGTCCGGCCCCGCATCGAGATCCTGGAGGCCGGGCAGGACGACGCCGGTCGGCTGTCGCTGAGTATCCGCGCCACCCTCCAGCGCACCGGCATCGGACCGCTGGCCCTCGCCGGTACGGAGGACGGCGGGTACGTGCTCGATCCCGCCCTCACCGAGGGCATCGAGGGCGCCGGAAACCGGCCCGTACCCGACCCGCTCTCCTACGCGAACGGCGAGGTGTTCGTCCACGACCTCCGGCGCAACGTCTGGTGGCACGCCGAGGACACCCTGCTGCCGCAGGTCGAGAGCCTCGGGGACGGGCTCAGCCAGGTGGTGGTGGCGGGCGGGGCGGTGCTCGACCCGCTGACGCTGGCGGGCGGCGAACCGCTCGAACCCGGCACGTACGAGGTGTGGTTCGGGGTCCAGGTACTGGGTGTCGGCCGCCGACCCCGGCTCACCCCGGCCGACACCGCCCAGCGGGTGGCGCTCGGCTCGGCCCCGCTCGGCACCACCGGACGCACCGTCCGCGCGGACTGGTCGGGCAGGGGCGGCCAGCTGAGGCTCGTCGTCACCAAGCCCAAGCCCGCCCCGAAGCCGCCGCCGACCGGGCTGCGCCGGATCTACCGCGGTGCGCTGCGCAGGCTGCCCCCCAAGCAGCGCAAGGCCGTACGCCGGTACGCCGCGGCGGTCCGCCGCCGGCTGCCGGGACAGAGCTGACGCCCGCGCCGGGGGCGGTTTGACCGGTTGGGCGGTGGCCCCGTAGCCTTGACCCTCGGCGTGTTTTTCTGTGCGCCTACCCCTGAGCACATCCCTCCCGGTGCGGTTCCGCGCCAGGAGAGGCCGCTCATCCTTCCGGATCGTCACGGGCCCCGGCCCGTGCGAGCGGCTGGCATCAGGGGATCCGTTCCGAGCGAGAGAGAGATCCGCGTGTACGCCATCGTGCGCAGCGGTGGCCGCCAGCACAAGGTTGCTGTCGGTGACATCGTTGAGGTTGACAAGATTTCCACTGCCAAGGTTGGCGACACGGTCGAGCTCTCGACCCTGCTCGTTGTCGACGGCGACGCCGTGACCAGCGACCCGTGGGTCCTGGCCGGCATCAAGGTCCAGGCCGAGATCGTGGACCACCACAAGGGCGCGAAGATCGACATCCTTCGCTACAAGAACAAGACCGGCTACCGCCGTCGCCAGGGTCACCGCCAGCAGTACACGGCGATCAAGGTCACCGGTATCCCCGCGGCTGCGAAGTAAGGGACTGAGACATGGCACACAAGAAGGGCGCATCGTCCACTCGGAACGGGCGCGACTCCAATGCTCAGCGGCTCGGCGTGAAGCGCTTCGGCGGTCAGGCCGTCAACGCCGGTGAGATCCTGGTCCGCCAGCGCGGCACCCACTTCCACCCGGGCACGGGCGTCGGCCGTGGCGGCGACGACACGCTGTTCGCGCTGACCGCCGGTGCGGTGGAGTTCGGTACGCACCGCGGCCGCAAGGTCGTCAACATCGTTCCCGTCGCCGCCTGATCTTCCGGCGAGCACGGTAACGACGCAACACCTTCCGAGGGCGGATCTCAGCTTTCCCGGTCGACGGGGAAGCGGGTCCGCCCTCGGCGTGTTACATCAGAGACACATCCGTAGATAGCAGTACCTGGAGGCACCCACCATGACCACCTTCGTGGACCGCGTCGAGCTCCATGCCGCCGCGGGTAACGGAGGCCACGGCTGTGCCTCCGTCCACCGTGAGAAGTTCAAGCCCCTCGGTGGACCCGACGGCGGCAACGGCGGACGCGGCGGCGACGTGACGCTCGTCGTCGATCAGGCCGTGACCACCCTGCTCGAATACCACCACCACCCCCACCGCAAGGCCACCAGCGGCCAGCCCGGCGCGGGTGACAACCGTTCGGGCAAGGACGGCCAGGACCTGGTCCTGCTCGTCCCGGACGGCACCGTCGTCCTCGACAAGGAAGGCAACGTCCTCGCCGACCTGGTCGGTCAGGGCACCACCTTCGTCGCCGGACAGGGCGGTCGCGGCGGCCTCGGCAACGCCGCGCTGGCCTCGGCCCGCCGCAAGGCCCCCGGCTTCGCGCTCCTCGGCGAGCCGGGCGAGTCGCGCGACATCGTCCTGGAGCTCAAGACCGTCGCCGACGTGGCGCTGGTCGGCTACCCGAGCGCGGGCAAGTCCTCGCTGATCTCGGTGCTCTCGGCGGCCAAGCCGAAGATCGCGGACTACCCGTTCACCACGCTGGTACCGAACCTCGGTGTCGTCACCGCCGGCGCGAACGTCTACACCATCGCCGACGTCCCCGGCCTCATCCCCGGCGCCAGCCAGGGCCGCGGGCTGGGCCTGGAGTTCCTCCGCCACGTCGAGCGCTGCTCGGTGCTGGTGCACGTACTGGACACGGCGACGCTGGAGTCCGACCGCGACCCCGTCTCCGACCTCGACATCATCGAGGAGGAGCTGCGCCAGTACGGCGGCCTGGAGGACCGGCCCCGCATCGTCGTCCTGAACAAGGTCGACATCCCGGACGGCCAGGACCTCGCCGACATGATCCGCCCGGAGCTGGAGGCGCGGGGCTACCGCGTCTTCGAGGTCTCCGCCCTCGCGCACAAGGGCCTCAACGACCTCTCGTACGCACTGGCCGGGATCGTCGCCGAGTCGCGTGCCGCCAAGCCGGTGGAGGAGGCGACCCGGGTCGTCATCCGCCCGAAGGCCGTGGACGACACCGGGTTCACCGTGGCCGTCGACGAAGAGGGCATCTACCGGGTGCGCGGCGAGAAGCCCGAACGCTGGGTGCGCCAGACCGACTTCAACAACGACGAGGCCGTCGGCTACCTCGCGGACCGGCTCAACCGCCTCGGTGTCGAGACGGCCCTGATGAAGGCCGGAGCCCGCGCGGGCGACGGCGTCGCCATCGGCCCCGAGGAAAACGCGGTCGTCTTCGACTGGGAGCCGACGATGATGGCCGGCGCCGAGATGCTCGGCCGCCGCGGCGAGGACCACCGTATGGAGGCCCCCCGCCCGGCCGCGCAGCGTCGCCGGGACCGCGACGCCGAGCGGGACGACGCGCAGAAGGAATACGACGAGTTCGACCCCTTCTAAAGCCGTGAGCCGAGGAGAAGGCGTCCGCACCGATCCCGTACACGGTGTCGGTGGGGAGCACGACCAGTTCGCCGCGACGTACCGCCGAGGCG
>NZ_JBSFVR010000494.1:0-4251 GCF_053592415.1 Streptomyces sp. NPDC002690
GTGTCGGCGGTGCGGTCGTCGGCACCCTGGAGTCCTACGGCTATCACCTGGGCCTCGCCTTCCAGGCCGTCGACGACCTGCTCGGCATCTGGGGCGACCCGGAGTCCACCGGCAAGCAGACCTGGAGCGACCTGCGCCAGCGCAAGAAGTCGCTGCCGGTGGTCGCCGCCCTCGCCGCGGGCGGTCCGGCCTCCGAGCGGCTCGGCGCACTGCTGTCCGCCGATGCCAAGAGCAGCGAATTCGACAGCTTCTCCGAAGAGGAGTTCGCCGCCCGCGCGGCACTCATCGAGGAGGCGGGCGGCCGTGAGTGGACCGCCCAGGAAGCCCGTCGTCAGCACGCCGTCGCCATCGAGGCGCTGAACGCTGTCGACATGCCGAGTGAAGTACGGGCGCAGCTCACCGCGCTCGCCGATTTCGTCGTCGTCCGAAAGAGATGATCACCATTCGCATATGACTCGCAGTCGCCGGCCGGTGTCCCTCGGGGCACCGGCCGACGGAGACCCCAGCACAGCAGAGGACCGAACTGCACGAAGGGGAAGCCATGACAGCGACGACCGACGGAAGCACCGGGGCTGCGCACCCTCGCACGGTCCCGGGCGATCCGACCGACACAACCATCACGGCGGACGACGTACTGGACGCCGCCCGGCGGGCCGCGGAACGCTCCGTCGAGCACCTTCTCGGCCGACAGGACGAGCAGGGCTGGTGGAAGGGCGACCTGGCCACCAACGTCACCATGGACGCGGAAGACCTGCTGCTGCGCCAGTTCCTCGGTATCCAGGACCCCGACATCCTCCAGGCCGCCGCTCTCTTCGTCCGCGGCGAGCAACTCGGCGACGGCACCTGGGCCACCTTCTACGGCGGTCCCAGCGACCTCTCCGCCACCATCGAGGCTTACGTGGCGCTGCGGCTGGCCGGCGACCGGCCGGACGAGCCGCACATGGCCAGGGCCGCCGCCTGGGTGCGGGACCAGGGCGGCATCGCCGCCTCCCGCGTGTTCACCCGCATCTGGCTCGCCCTCTTCGGCTGGTGGAAGTGGGAGGACCTCCCGGAACTGCCACCCGAGCTGATGTTCTTTCCTTCCTGGGTACCTCTCAATATCTATGACTTCGGCTGCTGGGCCCGCCAGACCATTGTTCCGCTGACCATCGTCTCGGCGAAGCGGCCCGTACGGCCCGCTCCGTTCTCCCTCGACGAGCTGCACACCGACGCGTCCCGCCCCAACCCGCCCGTGCGCAAGGCCTCGCCGGTGAGCTGGGACGGCGTCTTCCAGCGGCTGGACAAGGCGTTGCACCTCTACCACCGGGTCGCGCCGCGCCGGCTGCGCCGGATCGCGATGAACGCCGCCGCCCGGTGGATCATCGAACGCCAGGAGAACGACGGCTGCTGGGGCGGCATCCAACCACCCGCCGTCTACTCCGTGATCGCCCTCCACCTCCTCGGCTACGACCTCGACCACCCGGTGATGCGCGCCGGGCTCGCCTCACTGGACCGGTTCGCCGTACGACGCCCGGACGGCGCGCGCATGATCGAGGCCTGCCAGTCCCCGGTGTGGGACACCTGCCTGGCCGTCATCGCGCTCGCCGACGCCGGGGTCTCCCCGGACCACCCGGCGCTGGTCAAGGCAGCCGACTGGATGCTCGCCGAGGAGATCGTACGGCCGGGGGACTGGGCCGTCCGCAGGCCGCAACTCCAGCCGGGAGGATGGGCGTTCGAGTTCCACAACGACAACTACCCGGACATCGACGACACCGCCGAGGTCGTCCTCGCGCTGCGGCGGGTCCGTCACCCCGAACCCGCCAGGGTCGAGTCGGCCATCGAGCGCGGGGTGCGCTGGACGGTCGGCATGCAGTCGCGCGCGGGAGCCTGGGGCGCCTTCGACGCCGACAACACCAGCCCGTTCCCCAACCGGCTGCCGTTCTGCGACTTCGGCGAGGTGATCGACCCGCCCTCCGCCGACGTCACCGGCCACGTCGTGGAGATGATGGCCTACGAGGGACGCGCGGACGATCCGAGTGCCCGCCGCGGAGTGGACTGGCTGCTCGCCGAACAGGACGCGAGCGGAGCCTGGTTCGGGCGCTGGGGCGTCAACTACGTATATGGGACTGGGTCGGTGGTCCCGGCGCTGATCGCTGCCGGGCTGCCCGCCTCCCACTTCGCCGTCCGCAGGGCGGTGTCGTGGCTCGAGTCCGTCCAGAACGACGACGGGGGCTGGGGCGAGGACCTGCGCTCGTACCAGGACAGCAAGTGGATCGGCCGGGGCGAGTCGACGGCCTCGCAGACCGCTTGGGCCCTGCTCGCCCTGCTGGCCGCCGGAGAGCGCGAGAACCCCGCCGCCACCCGGGGGATCGCCTTCCTGACCCGGACCCAGCAGGAAGACGGGTCCTGGGACGAGCCGTACTTCACGGGGACCGGCTTCCCCTGGGACTTCTCCATCAACTACCACCTCTACCGCCAGGTCTTCCCTCTCACCGCGCTCGGGCGCTACGTGCACGGTGACCCCCTCGTGGCCCGGGTCGCGAGCCCGGCGGGATTCTGATGGGCGGGCCGCGGCCCCCCGGCGGACCGCCGCCCTCTCTGCTCGTCGCCTGCGCGCTCGGCATCGAGCAGTTCGCCCTGCGGAGCGGTCCGCGCGGCGGCGGTCCCGTCACCGTCCTGCGGACGGGGATGGGACCGAAGGCGGCCGAGACCGCGCTCGGGCGCGCCCTGGTCCGGGAGGAGATGCGCGGCGCCGCCGTCGTCGCCTCGGGGTTCTGCGCCGGCCTCGCGCCCGGGATGCACCCGGGCGATCTGGTCGTCGCCGAAGAGACCAGGTCCGCGCACGGGACCACCGCCTGCGACGGCGTATCCGTGCTGGTGGACGCGGTGTCCCGGCTGTTTCCCGGCCGGACCGTGCACACCGGCCCCCTGACCGGCTCCGACCACGTCGTGAGGGGCGCCGAGCGGGCGGCCCTCGCGGCGACCGGGGCCATCGCCGTGGACATGGAGTCCGCGGCGACCCTCTGTACCGCTCTGCGTCATGGACCACGCCCGGTTGCGGCCGTACGGGTGGTCGTGGACGCTCCAGAGCATGAGCTCGTCCGGGTTGCCACGGTACGCGGTGGAATATCGGCTTTCCGCGTTCTTCGTGCCGTCCTGCCTGCTTTCCATGAATGGCACCGATCTTTGTTGCTCCCCCGGAGGTGAGCCAGATGGCCATGCCGCTCCGCCAAACCATCAAGGTCGCGACGTACCTTGCCGAACAGAAGATCCGCAAGCGTGAGAAGTTCCCGCTGATCGTCGAGCTGGAGCCGCTGTTCGCCTGCAATCTCGCCTGCGAAGGCTGCGGGAAGATCCAGCACCCCGCCGGAGTGCTCAAGCAGCGCATGCCGGTCGCCCAGGCAGTCGGAGCCGTACTCGAATCCGGTGCCCCGATGGTCTCCATCGCCGGTGGCGAACCACTGATGCACCCTCAGATCGATGAGATCGTGCGGCAGTTGGTGGCCAAGAAGAAGTACGTGTTCCTCTGCACCAATGCCATGCTGCTGCGCAAGAAGATCGAGAAATTCACCCCGTCGCGGTATTTCGCCTTCGCGGTCCACATCGACGGGCTGCGCGAGCGGCACGACGAATCCGTGGCCAAGGAAGGCGTGTTCGACGAGGCGGTCGCGGCGATCAAGGAAGCCAAGAGACGGGGTTTCCGGGTCACCACCAACTCCACCTTCTTCAACACCGACACACCGCAGACCATCATCGAGGTACTCAACTACCTCAATGACGACCTTCAGGTCGACGAGATGATGATCTCCCCGGCGTACGCCTACGAGAAGGCGCCCGACCAGGAGCACTTCCTCGGCGTGGAACAGACCCGCGAGCTCTTCAAGAAGACGTTCGCGGGCGGCAACCGGGCCCGCTGGCGGCTCAACCACTCGCCGCTCTTCCTCGACTTCCTGGAGGGCAAGGCGGACTTCCCCTGCACCGCCTGGGCCATCCCGAACTACTCACTCTTCGGCTGGCAGCGCCCCTGCTACCTGATGAGCGACGGGTACGTCCCCACCTACCGGCAGCTCATCGAGGAGACCGACTGGGACAAGTACGGCCGGGGCAAGGACCCGCGCTGCGCCAACTGCATGGCGCACTGCGGCTACGAACCCACCGCCGTGCTCGCCACGATGGGGTCGCTCAAGGAATCACTGCGCGCGGCCCGGGAGACGGTCACGGGCAACCGGTAATCCGAGGAGGGCGGTCACGGCCGGGCGCACCGGCCGTGAC
>NZ_JBSFVR010000495.1:0-4249 GCF_053592415.1 Streptomyces sp. NPDC002690
CCGCAGCCGGGCGACAGCGTCCAGGCGATGTTCCCGCACGAGCTGACCCCGCTCGACGACACGCTCACCACGATGCACCCGGACGTGTTCCGCGAGAGCTGAGCGGCGTCAGGCGGCGGGCGGCGCCTCGACGGTGAGCTCGATGTCGAGGACGGCGCCGCCCTCGGTGGTGATCCGCAGCTTGTACGTCCCCGCGGTGGCGCCCGCGTGGATCTGCGGGAGGGAGAGCAGACCGTCCGCGTCGGTCGTCAGACCGGTGAGCGTGCTGACGGCGGAGCCGCCGTCCGTGAAGTTGGGGCCCTGGCCCTCCGGGACGGCTTCCCCGGCACTGGTGAGGATCGTGGCGGTGGCGGCGACGCCGGAGGCGACGGCCCCGTCGAGGGTTGCCTTGACCTGGACGCCGTCGGCGAAGTCGCCGCCCTGGACGGCGGTCAGCGCGGTGCTGGTCGTCCGGGTGACCGTGTCCGCCCGGCGGGCGGTGACGGTCGCTGTGAAGTCGAGGCTGAACTGGGCGGTGGTGCCGACGACCGCGTGGATCTGGAAGCCGCCGGTGGTCTCGCCCGCCACGAGCGTCGGGGCGCTCGCGGTTCCGTCCGCCGCGGTGACGGCCTCGGCGCTGGTGGCCCCGCCGGCGAAGTGGGCGTCGGTGTCACCGCTGATCGTGAAGGTGACGGAAGCCTTGGCGAAACCGTTGCCCTGACCGTCCACGGCCCGCACCGTGACTCCCCCGGCGAACTCCCGGCCGGCCATGGCGGTCAGCGTGCCGGTGCCCGCGTTCTCCAGGTCGGTGAGCTTGAGGTCCGTGGAGGGCGACGGGGGTGTGGTGGTCGTGGGCGGCTTGCCGGGCAGGGTGTTCCCGGGCTTGCCGCTCGGCGGTGTGCTGGGGCTCGGGGACGGCGAGGCGGTCCCCGGCGTCCCGTCCGGGGACGGGGTGGGCGAGGGAGAGGGGGACGGCGAAGCCGGGCCGGCCGTGGGGGTGGTGGTCGCCGGACCGGGCGTGGTCGGCAGGACACCGGTTCCGTCGGGCACCGAGTGCGCGCCGTTGTTGTAGTACTCGAACCAGGAACGCACGGTCGACAGATAGGCGCTGGAGTGGTTGTAGCTCAGCACCGCGCGGTCGATGTCGCTGTCGATGGACAGGTCCCGGGAACCGGCGCAGAGATAGAGCCCGGCTGCGAGCGCCGCGTCGTAGACGTTGTTGGGGTCCTTGCGTCCGTCACCGTTGGCGTCCTGGCCCCAAGTGGCCCAGGTGGACGGGATGAACTGCATCGGCCCTACCGCGCGGTCGTGGACCGCGTCGCTGTCGTACGCGCCGTTGTCCGTGTCCTGGATGAGCGCGAAGCCGTTGCCGTCGAGGGCGGGGCCGAGGATCGGCGTGAGCGTGGTCCCACTCGCGTCGACCTTGCCGCCGCGCGCCTGTCCCGACTCGACCTTGCCGATGGCGGCGAGGAGTTGCCAGGGCAGCCGGCAGGCCGGGTCGGTGCCGGCGATGGACGACTGGGCCTGCTTGTACGCGCCGAGGACCGAGGCCGGAATGCCCGACTCGGCACTGGTGGCGGGCAGACCGGCCGATACGGTCGGGGTGCCGGGAGTGGTCAGCGGCGGCAGGTCCGTGTGGTAGCCGTCCTCGCCGGTGGCGGAGCTCTGTTCGGGCTCGGCCGCGGTCGATGTGTCGGTCCCACCGGGGGACGTGGCCTGGCCCAACGGGGCACCCGGCGCCTGGGAGGCGGAGAGTGCCGCGACGACGGCAGCGGCCACCGCGGTACTGGTGGCCCCTCTGCGCAGGCGACGGCCGAATTGCGCTGCCATATGGTCTGGTCCCTCCCCGACGACGGCTGTTCGCGCTCCCCAGCGCGAGGACTCCCGTGACCCTACGGCAACTTCTGATACTTCAACACAGCCGATTGACCGGTTCTTACGGGTTTTTCACGATGTTCAACACAAGTTGTCCCGCCCCTCGCTTCCGTTGCCGGACAGACCCTTCCCGCCCCCGCTCTCCGTGGACAGGCTCTCCGCGCCCCGGCCGCCCCCAGCGGGAGTGGCGTGGTCAGTGCCGTGCGACGCCCTCCAGGACCCTCCGCCCCGCGCCCGCCCTGTCTCCGATACCCCTGGGCGGTACGGGAAACCGTCCGGCCCGCACGGAGGTTGAACAACTACGACAGCCGGGCTCTGTGACGCCGGGTCTCCCGGGACGCCGGCGCCCGGAGCCCTGAAGTCCCGGAACCCCGGAACCCGCGCCCCTTCCCGGAGCACGCCCCACTCCGCCCCACTCCGCCCCGTCCCGCCCCGCCCCGGACATGCCGGTGGCCGGGCACGAGGTGCCCGGCCACCGTCCGGCGAGAGCGCGCACCCGGCCGGAGCGCTCTCCCGTCAACGACGTCAGTGCGCCGCGGACTCCCAGTCGGCGCCCACGCCGACCGACACGTCCAGCGGGGCACGCAGCGACACGGCGGACGCCATCTCGTGGCGCAGGATCGCCTCCACCTCGGCGCTTTCGCCCTGCGCGATCTCGAGCACGATTTCGTCGTGGACCTGCAGCAGCATCCGGGACTTCAGCTTCGCCCGGGTCAACGCCCGGTCCACATGGAGCATCGCGACCTTCACGATGTCCGCGGCAGTGCCCTGGATCGGAGCGTTGAGCGCCATCCGCTCCGCCGTCTCGCGCCGCTGGCGGTTGTCGCTGTTGAGGTCGGGGAGGTACCGGCGGCGGCCGAAGACCGTCTCGGTGTACCCGGTGGACCTGGCCTCCTCCACGACCCGGTGGAGGTAGTCGCGTACGCCGCCGAAGCGCTCGAAGTACGTGTCCATCAGGCCACGCGCCTCGCCCGCCTCGATGTTGAGCTGCTGGGAGAGCCCGAACGCGGAGAGGCCGTAGGCGAGTCCGTAGGACATGGCCTTGATCTTGCGCCGCATCTCCGGGTCGACGGCCGACTTGTCCACGCCGAACACCTGGGAGGCGACGGTGGTGTGCAGGTCCTCGCCCGAGGTGAACGCCTCGATCAGGCCGGCGTCCTCGGAGAGGTGGGCCATCACCCGGAGTTCGATCTGGCTGTAGTCCGCCGTCATCAGGGTCTCGAAGCCCTCGCCGACGACGAAGCCCTTGCGGATCGCGCGCCCCTCGTCCGTACGGACCGGGATGTTCTGGAGGTTGGGGTCGGTGGAGGAGAGACGTCCGGTCGCCGCCACCGTCTGGTTGAAGGTGGTGTGGATGCGTCCGTCGGCCGCGATCGTCTTGATCAGGCCCTCGACGGTGACCCGCAGCTTCGCCTGCTCGCGGTGGCGCAGCATGATCACCGGCAGTTCGTGCTCGGTCTGCGCGGCGAGCCAGGCCAGGGCGTCGGCGTCGGTGGTGTAACCGGTCTTCGTCTTCTTGGTCTTGGGCAGACCCAGCTCGCCGAAGAGGACTTCCTGGAGCTGCTTGGGCGAGCCGAGGTTGAACTCCCGGCCCACCGCCGCGTGCGCTTCCTTTATGGCCTGCTGCACGGCGCCGGCGAACTGCTGCTCCATCGCCTCCAGATGGGCGCGGTCGGCGGCGATGCCGTGCCGCTCCAGCCGGGCCAGCAGGATCGAGGTGGGCAGTTCCATGTCGTGCAGCAGGTCGAGCGCGCCGACTTCCCTGAGCCGCGTGGAGAACGCGGCCCCGAGGTCGAGGACCGCGCGGGCCTGTGTCATCAGGGCGTCCGCCTCGGCGCGGTCGTCCGCGCCGAACGCCAGCTGCCCGTCCGCGGCGGCGGCCGGGGCCAGCTCGCGGCCGAGGTACTCCACCGCCAGGGCGTCCAGCGCGAACGACCGGCGTCCGGGCTTCACCAGGTACGCGGCGAGCGCGGTGTCCATGGTGACGCCCTCGATGTGCCAGCCCAGCTCGGGGAAGACCCGCATGGCGGCCTTGGCGTTGTGCAGGACCTTCGGCCGCTGCGGGTCGGCGAGCCAGGCGGTGAACGCCTGTTCGTCCGAGGCGTCGAGCTCCGTCGGGTCCAGCCAGGCCGCGGCCCCGCCGACCGCGGCGAGGGCGATCTCGGTGACGGTGCCGGTGCCGAGCGCCCAGGTGTCGACGGTGGCCACGCCCAGCGGCTGGGCGCCGTGCTCGGCCAGCCAGCCGGCGACCTGCCCGGTGGCCAGCACCGTGCCGTCCAGCTCCACCCCGGCGGCGGGGGCGGGTGCCTCCTCCTCGGCGGCACCCGGGTCGACGGCGAGCAGCCGCTCCCGCAGGCTCGGGTTGCGGATCTCCAGGACGTCCAGCACCCCGGTG
>NZ_JBSFVR010000496.1:0-4248 GCF_053592415.1 Streptomyces sp. NPDC002690
GCCGGCGACCGGCGCCTCGGGCCCCGCCCTGGTGCGCGGCCTGCCCACCGCCGAGGGCGTCCGGGTACGGCTCACCCTCTCCCCCTACGAGACCCTCGCGGTCGTGGTGCGGCGCAGGGCGGAGGCAACGCCCTACCTCACCGAGACCCAGGGTCTGCCGGTCACCGGCATCACCCGGCACGGCGACCGTCTGCGGGTGACCGCGCTGGGCGAGGCCCCCGGCGCGTACCGCCTCACCGCCCGCGACGGCAACCACGTCCGCACCGGCACGGTCCGCGTCACCGAACGGCTCACGCCCCTCGCCCTCGACGGCGACTGGACGCTCACCCTGGCCCAGGACGGAGCCGAACCGGTCACCCGTCCTCTGGCCGACTGGAGCGACATCGCCCGCCTGTACTCGGGCAGCGGCACCTACACCAAGGACGTCACGCTCGACGCCCGCGCCCTCGCCGGGCGGCGCCACGTCCTCGACCTCGGCACGGTGCGCGAGGTCGCGGAGGTCACCGTCAACGGGACCACGCTTCCCCCTGCCTTGTGGTCCCCCTACCTCGTCGACGTGACCGAGGCCCTCAGGCCGGGCGTCAACCATTTCTCGGTACGGGTGTCCAACACCCTGTCCAACGAACGGAACAAGCCCCTGCCCTCCGGCCTGCTCGGCCCGGTGCGGCTGCTCCCGCGCCTGGCACTCACGGTCGAACTGGACTGACACCCGCACCGTACGCCCAGCCCTTCCCCCTCCGACGTACCCGTGGAGTCCCGCATGTCCCGCCCCTCCCGCGCCTTCCGTATGTCCCGCACGTCGAGACGGTCCCTCGTGCTCGCCTCCGCACTGACCGCCCTGGTCACCACTGTTCCCTTCGCGCTGCCCGCCGCGGCCTCTGCGCCGGGGAGCACGATCACCGCCGAGAGGCTGCGCACCCAGCACCTCAGCAGCGCACTCGGCATCGACGACACCACCCCGGACCTGAGCTGGCAGCTCGCCTCCCCCGATCGCGGCACTGTCCAGAAGGCCTACCGCGTCCAGGCCGCCACCAGCCGCGACCGGTTGGTGGCGGGCCGACCGGACCTGTGGGACTCCGGCGAGGTCGGGTCGACCGTCCCGCAGGCCGTCTACGCCGGCCGCGCGCTCGGCTCCCGCACCCGCGTCTACTGGAGAGTCCAGCTCTGGTCGCGCGGCGGCTCACGCCCCGGCGGCTGGAGCAGCCCGGTCGTCTTCGAGACCGGGCTGACCCACGCCGCCGACTGGTCCGCGGACTGGATCACCAACGACGACTGGCGCCTGAGCGAGCACACCGTCGAACCCGTCACCGTCAAGTTGCCCCGGACCACCGCCCGGTACGTCCGGCTCGACGTCACCAAGCTGGGTCTGGCCCTCGCCGAAGACTTCCCCGACACGTCCCACCGGCTCCAGCTCGCCGAGATCGAGGTGCGCGACAGCGACGCCCCCGCCGCCGACCTCGCTCAGGGCGCCACGGTCACCGCCACCGAGTCGGACACCGAACGCAAGGTCTGGGAGCCCAAGCTCGCGACCGACGCCGTCACCAACAGCGCCTGGAGCCAGGCGGCGGGCTACTCCAGCCTGCCGCACACCGACGCCGACGTCTCGGAGGCGCCCGTCACCGTCACCCTCGACCTGAAGGAGCCCAGGACCTTCGACCAGGTGGTGCTGTATCCGCGTGCCGACGTCCTCACCGCGGACGGGCAGGTGCCCGGCTTCCCCGTCGACTACACGCTGTCCACCTCCGACGAGTCCGACGGCTCGTACACGCGGATGGCGCAGGTCACCGGACAGCTGCCGCCCAAGCCGTATCTGCCCGCCGGACTGCCGCTGTTCGCGAAGGACTTCACCCTCCCCGGGAACATCCGGTCGGCCCGCCTCCACATCGCCGGACTCGGCGTGTACGACGCCGGCATCAACGGTGAGCCGGTCGGCGACGCCGTCCTGGAACCCGCCAACACCGACTTCGCCGACCGGGTCCAGTACGCCACCTACGACGTGACGAACCGGCTGCGCCGCGGCGAGAACACGCTGGCGGTCGAGCTGGGCAACGGCATCTCCAACCAGCTCAGCACCGCCGATCGTTACCGCAAGCTGTACGGCAACCGCAGCGACCCCAAGCTGATCGCCCAGCTGGAGGTGACCCTCGCCGACGGCACCGTGCGCCGCATCGTCTCCGGCGACGACTGGCGCACCACCCTCGGCGCCACCACCTCCTCCCACTGGTACGGCGGGGAGGACTACGACGCCCGACGCGAGATCCGCGGCTGGGACGAGCCCGGGGGTGATCGCTCCCGGTGGGACCGGGCGGTCACCCTGGGGGCCGAATCCGCCCCGGCGGCCCTGAGCGCCCGTGAGACGGAACCCGTCCGGGTCGTCGAGACGCTCAAGGGCAAGGAGGTCGACGGAGCCGCCGAGGGCAGCCGGATCTTCGACCTCGGCCGCAACATCGCCGGCTGGCCGGAGATCACCGTGTCGGCCCCCGAAGGCACCGGCGTCCGTGCCTTCCCGGCCGAGAGCCTCAAGAACGGGCACGCCTACCAGTCCATCAGCAACGTCGGTGCCCCCTTGTGGGACGAGTACACCACCGGCGGCGGCAAGCGGTCCGAGACCTGGCATCCCAAGTTCAGCTACCACGGCTTCCGTTACGTCGAGATCAAGGGACTGCCACAAGGCGCCACCGTCTCGGTGAACGGCAAGGTGCTGCGGGCCGACAACGACTCCGCGGGCTCCTTCTCCAGCTCCGACGACCTGATCAACGGCATCCACTCGCTCATCCGGCGCTCGGTCGAGGGCAACATGATGAGCATCCTCACCGACTGCCCCAGCCGTGAGAAGCTCGGCTGGCTGGAGCAGGACCAACTGGTCTTCCCCGCCCTCGCCGGCAACTACGACATGCGCGCCTACCTCCGCAAGATCGTGGCTGACATGGCCGACGCGCAGACCCCCGAGGGCCTGATCCCCTCCACCGTCCCCGACTACGTCGAACTCGCGGGCTCCTACCGCAACGACTCCAACTGGGGCGGGGCGTTCGTCCTCGTGCCCTGGCAGCTCTACACCACCTACGGCGACCAGGAGACGATGCGCGCGTACTACCCGCAGATGAAGAAGTACGTGACGTTCCTGGAGCAGAAGGTCTCCGGCGGCCTCCTCGACTACTCCCTCGGCGACTGGTTCACCCCGGACACCGGCTTCCCCAAGACGGTCTCGGGGACGTACGGCTACTGGCACGTCGTCGACACCCTGGCCGACATGGCGGCGGTGCTGGGCGAGGACGAGGACGCGGCCGTCTACCGCGCCAAGGCCGACGCGAGCGTCAAGGCGCTGTCGGACAAGTACTACGACCAGGAGAGCGGCACCTTCGGCGGCGGCGGCCAGGGCGCGGAGGCACTCGCCCTGGACATGGGCGCGTACCCGGAAGGTGAACGCGAGCGTCTCCTGGGCCACTTCACCTCGTCCGTCGAGACGGCCGACTACCACCTGCTGCTCGGCGAGATCTCCCTGCCGGCCGCGTTCCGCGTCCTGTCCGGTGCGGGGCGCGACGACATCGTCCACCGGATCGTCACGCAGACAACCAGCCCCAGCTACGGCTACCAGGTGCTGGCGGGCAACACCGCGCTCGGCGAGTCCTGGGACGGCGGCTCGGGCCAGTCGCAGAACCACTTCATGCTCGGCGCGGTCGACTCCTGGTTCACCACCCGCCTGGCGGGACTCGACCAGGCACCGGGATCGGTCGGCTACCGCACCCTGCGGATCGCCCCGGCCGTCGTGGGTGACGTGACCTCGGCCCGCGCCACCTACACCACGCCGTACGGCGAGGCGTCCAGCCAGTGGCAGCGCCACGACGACAGGTTCTCCCTCACCGCCCACGTCCCCGTCGGCACCACGGCGACCGTCGAGGTCCCGTCCACCTCCGGCCGGGTCACCGCCCCCGACGGCGCCCGACTCGTCAGCCACCGGGGCGGCGTGGAAATCTACACGGTGGGGTCGGGCACCTGGACCTTCACGTCGGCCATCGCACCCGCCGGATGACCGGTGTGCGCGCTGTTCGACGGGGCGCCGGTGGACAAGTCGCCCACCGGCGGGCCCCGGGTCTCCGCTACGGAGCCGCTGCCACCAGGGCGGCGGAGGCCGGCAGCGCCGCGGCGGCCTGGGTCGGCCCGCATGTAGTCGTCGCTGAGCTCTTCGAAGATGTGCAGTGCCGTCCGGTAGCCGGCGACGGCGGCATCGAGATCGCCCATGCGCTGCTG
>NZ_JBSFVR010000497.1:0-4230 GCF_053592415.1 Streptomyces sp. NPDC002690
TTCGGCGCGTTCCTGATCTACACGGCGTGGAAGCTGATCCAGGAGGCGCGGGCCGACGAGGACGAGGAGGAATTCGAGGAGAACCGGCTGCTCAACCGTCCCAGACCTCGTCCACGAGCACCGCCACCGGGACCGCCCGGCCGGGGCTCAGGGCGAGGACGGTGAGCAGGGCGCGCAGCCGCGCCCCGCCGAGGGCGACGGCCGTGCCGTCGTCGCGAAGTACCTGGGTCGTACCGAGGATGCAGTAGCGCACGGGGCCATTGTCCGTGAAGGAGATCGGGGATCGCACAGCCACCCGATATATTCCGATAGCTCGCGTGGCATCGGATGGCCTTACGCGCACATGACATCACGCTACGGAGTCACCCGTGACCGCACCGAGCCCTCACGCGTGACCGAAAAGCACCCCTCCCCTCTCGGCGGGATTCTCCACTAGCGCGATACATCGACCCCTCTCGCACGGGAGACCGACACCTTGGGGTCCTCCCACGGGATACGCGGGACGGCCGAGGCGCTGGTCTCCGGCCGCGCGTCCGGTGTGAACGACCACTTCTTCTGCCGGGTCTACGGTCCCGCGGGCGCCGCGCGACCGACGTCGATCGCCTTCGCCCTCGACGACGAGCGGCCGGCCTCTCCGTCCGGACAGTTCACTCGGTACCGGATGGGCGCCATGACCCTGTCCCGTCCCCGGTCCGCCGTCCTCTACATCAAGTGCTCCAGCGAGCAGTTCACCACGTCCGGCGGGAAACCCTGGGGCATCCGCGGCGAGTTGTACAACCGCGGCCTGCCGGCGGGCGGTGACGAGAACATCCGCGAGGAGAACCTCAACGTCCTGCACGCCGTCTCCCTCGCGCTCGCCCGGCAGTTGGGCCGCGCGGACGATGCGGGACTGCCCGCCGCCTTCACCGTGCCCGAGCGGGCACCGGGGAAGGGGGCACCGCCCGAAGGGGCAGGAAAGTGAGGAAGGGACTGGGCAGGTGCGCCTACTCTCGTCGCATGACCACTGGGATCAGCCGCCACGACCGGCGCATCAGCCCGGTCTTCCTCGGGATCGCCGCCGTCACGGCCGCCGCGGGCGCGGCCGTGTGGACGGGGTTCGCCGAACGGACCGGGTTCGCCGTCTTCCTCTTCGTCACGGGCGCCTGGATCGTCTCGCTCTGCCTCCACGAGTACGCGCATGCCCGCACCGCGCTGCACAGCGGGGACATCTCGATCGGGGCCAAGGGCTATCTGACGCTCAACCCGTTGAAGTACACGCACGCGCTGCTCAGCATCGTGCTGCCGGTGCTCTTCGTGATCATGGGGGGCATCGGGCTGCCCGGCGGTGCCGTGTACATCGAGCGGGGCCGTATCCGGGGCCGGTGGAAGCACAGCCTGATCTCGGCGGCGGGGCCGCTGACGAACGTCGCGTTCGCCGTCGTCTGCACGGCGCCGTTCTGGCTGGGCGGCCTCGACGGGGTGCCGCTCGGGTTCCGGTTCGCGCTGGCGTTCCTGGCGATGCTCCAGATCACGGCCGCGATCCTGAACTTCGTACCGGTGCCGGGGCTGGACGGGTACGGGGTGATCGAGCCCTGGCTGTCGTACAAGGTCCGGCGCCAGGTGGAGCCCTTCGCACCGTTCGGGCTGATCGCCGTCTTCGCGCTGCTGTGGGTGCCGGAAGTGAACGGCGTGTTCTTCGACGCCGTCGACGCGCTGCTGCGGGGGCTCGGGGTCAGCGACTTCGAGACGTACTGCGGGCAGGACCTCTACCGCTTCTGGCGGGAGTTCACCGACCAGCAGGACCCCCGTTGCACAGCTCTGGCGGGGCTGTCCGGCTGACGGTCGTCCCGCGACCCGTGGTGGACCCGGGGCCCGGCCCCGGGTCGTCCGGCGCGGTCAGGCGCCGGTGGTGAGGCGGTGACGGCGCACGTAGTACCAGGCCATGTTGGACGAGAGCCCCGCCACCAGCACCCAGAGGATGCCCAGCAGGCTGCCCTGGGCGAAGGAGACCACCGCCGCGACGACGGCGAGGACGCAGACGACGAGGGAGTAGAGGGCGATGCGGGGCATGGGTCGGGCTCCTGTCCGGGGTGATGCGCGGTCCTGTCCAGTGTCCCTCATGCCCCGATCCGTTCCGCCCCGGGTACGGCCCCCGGGAGCGGAACGTCCGGTACGGCTCACACGTCGGTGGCGCGCAGTCCCGCGTGGGCTTTGTAGCGGCGGTTGACCGAGATCAGGTTGGCGACCAGCGACTCGACCTGGTGGGCGTTGCGCAGCCGTCCGGCGAAGACGCCGCGCATGCCGGCGATCCGGCCGGCGAGGGCCTGCACGATGTCGGTGTCGGCGCGGGCCTCGCCCAGCACCATCACGTCGGTGTCGATCTCGTCGATGGCGGGGTCCTGGAGCAGCACCGCCGAGAGGTGGTGGAAGGCGGCGGTGACCCGGGAGTCCGGCAGCAGGGCGGCGGCCTGTTCGGCGGCGCTGCCCTCCTCCGGCTTGAGGGCGTAGGCGCCCTTCTTGTCGAAGCCGAGCGGGTTGACGCAGTCGACGACGAGCTTTCCGGCGAGCTCCGCGCGCAGCGATTCCAGGGTCTTGGCGTGGCCCTCCCACGGCACGGCGACGATCACGATGTCGCTGCGGAGCGCGCACGCGGCGTTGTCGGCGCCTTCGACGCCGAGTCCGAGTTCGGCGGCGGCCTCGGCGGCGCGGGCGGCGTCGCGGGAGCCGATGGTCACGCGCTGCCCGGCGCGGGCGAGGCGGTAGGCGAGCCCGCGGCCCTGCGGACCGGTGCCGCCGAGCACGCCGACGGTGAGTCCGGAGACGTCGGGCAGGTCCCAGGGGTCCTTGGCGGGCGCCTTGGGCGCACCGGCACTGTCGTGAGTAGTCATGGGCCCGACACTACTGGGGGGTACCGGGAGGGCGGCCGGATACCCCGGACCGGGGCGGGGCGTCCCGTACGGGTGCACCTTCCGTGTCCGGCTGCGCGACCGCCCCGGGCTCCTGCATGATGCCGGGCCATGGATGCCGTGCGCGTGGCGCTGTTGCGTGAGGTGCTCGCCGGGACCGAGTGGCCGGGCGCGGCCCGCCGGTTCGCCGGGGCCCTTCGTTCGTCCGTCGTCCCGCAGGGCGGTGGGCTGTTACTGGTCGGGACGGAGGCGTACGAGCCCTGGCACCTGGCGGCGCACCTGGTCGACGAGGCGACCTGGTCGGGGTTGCCCGAGCTGGCCCCCACGCTGGTACGCCACCGGGTGCGGCCGGCCGATCCGGCGCATCTGGCCGTGGGGCTGGCGCGGATCGAGGCGGCCGGGCGGGGCGAGACGCTGCTGCTGGTGGCACCGGAGCGGCCGGACGGCGGGCTGCTGGAGCGGGTGTGGGACGCCAGGCGCTCGGGGGCGACCGTGCTCACGCTGGGCGGCGGCGATCCCGAGGTGCGGGGGCTGGGCCACGAGGCGCTGGTGGTGACCGAGGAGGACGACGTGGACCTGGACACCGTGCAGCATCTGGTGAGCGCGGCGGCCGGGGAGAACGGCCGGCCGGCCGCGCACGGGCGGCGCTCCTTCCGGGACCGGCTCTCGCGGCTGGCCGACCGGCTCACCGCACCGCCACCGGCCCGCTGGTAGCGGAGGGTCTGCCTCCGCACCCCCGCCCAATGCCCCCACGCGTCCGCATCTTCGCTGGTGGGGCGGGTATCCAGAGCCGAAAGGTCTTGCGCCGGCCCCCTTGAGGCACGGACCATGATCTCTCGTGAACGTCCCGAGCCCCCGCCGCGCCTCCCGCACTCGCCGCATCCTCCGCGCCGCCCTCCCCGATCTCGCCCCCTGGCACGCCTCCGCCGACTTCCGGCTGCTCTGGGGGCAGGGGCTGATCACGTTCTTCGGCAGTTTCATGGCGCTGATCGCGCTGCCGCTCCAGATCAAGGAGCTGACCGGGTCCCCGCTGGCGGTCGGGGCGATGGGTGCGGTGGAGCTCGTGCCGATGGTGATCTTCGGGCTGTACGGCGGGGCGCTCGCCGACGCCAAGGACCGCCGCAAGGTGATCCTCGCAACGGAGGCCGGACTCGGCCTGCTGGCCGTGATCCTGCTGGTCAACGCCTTGCTGCCGCACCCGCTGCTCTGGCCGCTGTACGTCGTCGCCGGGGGCGTGTCCGCGCTGGCGGGGCTCCAGCGGCCGGCGCTCGACTCGCTGCTGGCACGGATCGTGCCGCACGAGCACCTGCCTGCCGCCGCCGCGCTGAACGCCCTGCGCTGGCAG
>NZ_JBSFVR010000498.1:0-4195 GCF_053592415.1 Streptomyces sp. NPDC002690
GGCCGCCTCCGACGGGCTGAGCACCAGCCCCGGCCGACCCGCCACCCGCAGGACGTCGGCCAGTTCCCCCACGGTGCGGGGCGACCCGTGGTCGACGGCTCCGGTGACCGTCAGCACCGCCCGGCCGGACTCCTGCTCCAGCCGCCGCCACAACGGCAGCGCCCGCAGGGCGAGCCCGACGTACCAGGGATCGGCGTACGTCAGCCGGAAGATGCGGGAGCTGCCGTGCGAGCTTCCCCGGTCGTGGCCGGGACCGAACCGCTCCAGCACCGTCACCCGGTGGCCGCGTTCCGCCAGCCGCCACGCGGCCGCCGCGCCCATCACTCCGCCGCCGACGATCACCACGCTGGGTGCCATGACGGGTCTTCCTCTCTGCTTTCTCGCGTTCGGGCACACCCCGGCTCGATCGGGGTGCGGCGCCCCGATGGATCAGGAGTTGGTGATCGGCAGGCCCGGAGGGTTGACCTCCGCCTTCTGCACGGCCTCGTCCTTGAGGTTCCACGCTTCCAGCCACTTCGCGTACTGGCCGTTCTCGATCAGGTAGTTGATGGCCTCCGCCAGAGGCTTGGCCAGGCCGCTGTCCTTCTTCGCCGTGGCGCAGATCAGCCCCTGCAACGAGGCTCCGGCACCCGAGTACGTACCCCCGCTGCGGGTGGCCTGCGGGGTGCTCGCGGACTGGGTGATGTGGTAGGCGATGGCCGGATTCGGGCCGAAGTACCCGTCGATCTTCTTCGAGTTGAGCGCCAGATAAGCGCTGTTGTTGTCCGCGAAGTACTTGACGTCGAGCTTCTTGCCCTCGGACTTCAGCTTGTCACGCCACTCCAGCAGGATCTTCTCCTGGTTGGTTCCGGAGCCCACGGCGATGGTCTTGCCCGCCAGGTTCTTGTAGTCGCCGTCGAAGCTCCAGTCCGCCTCCTTGCTCACCTCGAAACCGAGGTTGTCCTGGCGGTAGCAGGCGAACTCGTACTTCTTCTTGCGCTCTTCGGTGTCCGTGATGTTGGAGAAGCCGGCCTCCGTGCGCCCGCTGTCGATTCCCACGAACAGGTTCTCCCAGGTCGCGTTCTTCGGCTCGGCCTTCAGGCCGAAGACCGCGGCGACAAGGCGGCCGAGGTCGGGCTCGGAGCCGGTGATCGTCTTCTGGTCGTCGCCGACGTAGCCGAGCGGTGCGGATCCGGCGGGGAGCATGCCCAGACCGATGGTGAACTTCCCGTCCTCGGTAACGGACTTCGGAAGCTGCGCGCGAATCGCCGCGACCTCGGGGACGTCCAGTGTGATCTCCTTGGCAGCCCCGTTCGAGGCGGCCCCGATGACGACCGACCCCTTGGCGGCGGGGGCGGCGGAGGAGTCCCCGGCGTCACTGTCCCCGCAGGCGCTGAGTCCGGCGGCGAGAGCGAGGACGGTGCCGGCGGTGGCGAGGGTGGTCAGACGGGATCTGCGGCGGGACATGTCGTTTCCTTGAGGGTGATGGAGCACAGGGTGAGAGGACGTGTGGGGGAGGGGGAGGGGGCAGAACGACCCCGCTCCGACCAGAAGCTGACGTATTGTCACAATGGCGTGGGGATGACGCGGTGAGCGGTTCAGAGAACCTTTCCCAGGAACTCCCTGGTGCGGGCCTCGCGCGGGTTGTCCAGCACGTCGGCGGGCTTCCCCTGCTCGACGATGACGCCGTGGTCCAGGAAGACGACCTGGTCGGCGACCTCGCGGGCGAACCCGATCTCATGGGTCACCACGATCAGCGTCGTACCTCCGGTCGCCAACTCCTTGATGACGGAGAGGACTTCGCCGACGAGCTCAGGGTCGAGAGCCGAGGTCGGCTCGTCGAAGAGGATCACACCGGGTTCGAGGGCGAGCGCCCGTGCGATGGCGACCCGCTGCTGCTGACCACCGGACAACTGGCGGGGGTAGCTGTCTGCCTTGTCCGCCAGCCCCACCCGGTCGAGGAGGGTACGCGCCGACTCGCGGGCACCGTCGCGGTCGGCCAGACCGGTGGCGGTGGGCGCTGCGGCGACGTTCTCCAGCACCGTCAGATTGGGGAACAGGTTGAAGTTCTGGAAGACGAAGCCGATCCGGCTGCGCTGCGCACGGATGGTGCGCTCGGGCAGTTCCTTCAGCCGGCCGCGGTGGTGCCGTACACCGATCGGCTCGCCACCGACCGTCACATGCCCGATGTCCAGCTTCTCCAGGTGGTTCACCGCACGCAGCAGCGTCGACTTGCCGGACCCGGACGGTCCGAGGATCACCGTCACCGAGCCGGGCTCGACCGTCAGATCGATGCCGCGCAGGACCTGGTTCTCACCGAACCACTTGTGCGCCCGGTGGATCTCCACCGCCACCGGCTCGGCGCGGACGGGGCTCTTCGTGCTCTGCGGGGCGATGACGCTCATGTGCTCGATCCGATCGAGGTCCTGGAACGGGCTGTCCCTACGGTGGCCCGGAACTTCTGCAACGGGGTCGGGGGTACGGTGCGCAGTGCGCCCCGCGAGTAGTGGCGCTCCACGTAGAACTGGATCACCGAGATGACGCTGGTGAGGATGACGTACCAGAGGGTGGCGACCAGGAGCAGTGGGACGATGTCCCCGGAGTAGGTGCTGCCGAGGCTCTGGACGGTGCCGAACAGATCGAGCAGCGAGACGTAGAAGACCAGTGAGGTGCCCTTGACCAGCCCGATCAGCTGGTTGACGTAGGAGGGCACGATCACCCGCAGCGCCTGCGGGAAGACGATGCGGCGGAACTGGTAACCGCGCGGCAGGCCGAGCGCCGAGGCCGCCTCGTGCTGTCCCTGGTCCACCGAGAGCACTCCGGACCTGACCACCTCCGCCGCGTACGCGGCCTCGTTGAGGCTGAGGCCGACCACGGCGACGGTCATGTCGGTGGCGAGCCGGGACTCGTCGAACTCGAAGAAGGCCGGTCCGAAGGGAACTCCGAGGCTCAACGTCTGATACAGCGCGCTGAAGTTGTAGAGGAAGAGCAGCACGACGATCAGCGGTACCGAACGCAGCAGCCAGATGTAGACCCAGGAGACGGACCGCAGCACCGGATTGGGCGACAGCCGGCCCAGTGCCAGGATCACACCGCCGATCAGACCGAACACCGCGCTGAGGGCGGCGACTTCGAGGGTGATCAGCAGGCCGTCGAGTATCACCGGACGGAAGAACCAGTACGAGAACCGGCTCCACTGGTAGAACGGGTTGCTCACCAGGCCGTGGACGAACTGGGCGACCAGGACGACGACCACCGCCGTGAGCACCCACCGCCACGGGTGGCGCAGCGGCAGTACCCGCTCGGCGGCCAGACGCGGGTCGTGTGCCGAGGTGGCGCGGGTGGCGACCTTCGGAGCCGGAGGCTCCGGGGCCGGGGCGGAGGGAGAGCCGGCGATGACCGGATCTTCCGGGGGCGCGGACGTCTCGGGCATGGGTGCTCCAGCGGTCAGGGGTGGCCGGACGGCGCGCGCGGCACGCGGTCGGGCCGAATGGGGAAGCCTGGCCGGAGTCCCGGGCAGGGTTGCGGTGAAGCGCGAGAGGGGGGCGGACGTGGTCCGGCCGGTCGGTCAGCAGCCGCAGTGCGGTGCGCGGGCCGGCAGCCCGCAGGTACACGAGTGGCAGGCACGGCACGAGGCGCAGTCGTGCGGCGGCGTACGCGGGGAGGCGACGGACAGCGTGGCGGACGGCACGGGGGAGTGGAGGCGGCGGACGCCTGCCGTCCTCTCCGGTGCGATCTCCATGCTGGTCATCCTGGTTCTCTCTGCCGCGGTGGGCGAGCCGCTGGGGCACGCTCGGTGTGACGGGCGACGCACGGGGTCGTGGCCGCCGGACCGCCGGGGAATCACCGGGCCGGTCCGGCGTCAGTAACCCATGTGGGGGAGGACGCGTCAACGTCCTCCTCGACTGTGTGAACAGGTGTACGGGCAGGCCCGGCCTCGTGTTGACGCGTCACTCACACCGTCCTGACCAGCGGAAATACCAACAGGAAAGCGACCGGGCGTCGCATTCGGGCGCGCCCCGGACGCTCCGTGGGGCGGCGTTCATTTCGTGATCCCGTAACACGGGCTTCATGCCCGGTCATACGGTTCACACGCCGGCCGGGCGCCCCTCCCGGCGCGCTGAGGACGCATCCGTCACGGAGAGCATCCTCGCCGGAAGCGACACCGGCGTGTTCGCCGGGGCGATCTGGCACGACTACCGCGACCTCGCTTCCG
>NZ_JBSFVR010000499.1:0-4178 GCF_053592415.1 Streptomyces sp. NPDC002690
GGTCGCCGCCTCGCCGCGAGCGAGGCCATCCGGCGGCGCCCGCGGGTGGCGAGCGCGGTGGCGGGCTCGATCGCGTTCGTGGTGGCCGTCTACCTGGGCACGGTGATCTTCGCCCCCGACTCCGGTTCGGCGGTGACCCCGGGCACCGGCGCGTCGCAGGGTGTCGTCACCCCGCAGGGCGAGGGCTCCCCCGCCCCCGCCGCGTCCGACACCCAGGACACCGGGCAGCGGGACTCGGACGGCGAGGACGGGGACGACGGCGGGGACGACGACTGAGCGGTCGTCCCGGAGCCGCTGCCAGAGCGCGTGGCTACCAGCGGTCGTGCACGCCCGCGCGGATGCGGCGGTCGTACAGGTCGCGCACCGCGTCCAGGGTCGGCTGCGGCAGCGGGGAGAGCGCGGCCGCGTCGGCGTTGGCACGGGCCTGGTCCACGGACCGCGCTCCGGGGATGACGCTGGTGACGCCGGGCTGCTGGATGATCCAGCGCAGCGCCGTCTGGGCGGGGGTGGCGCCCTGGGGGGCGAATCCGGAGAACTCGGCGGCGGCTTCGACGCCGGTCGCGTAGTCGATACCGGAGAAGGTCTCACCCTGGTCGAACGCCTCGCCGTGGCGGTTGAAGGTCCGGTGGTCCTCCGGGGCGAAGACGGTCTCGGCCGTGTAGCGGCCGGAGAGCAGGCCGGAGGCGAGCGGGACCCGGGCGATGATGCCCACTCCGGCGGCGAGCGCGGCCGGGAGGACCTTCTCCAGCGGCTTCAGCCGGAACGGGTTGAGGATGATCTGGACGCTCGCGACGCCGGGGCGGGCGATCGCGGTGAGCGCCTCCTCGCAGGTCTCGACGCTGACCCCGTAGGCGGCGACGCGCTGCTCGGCGACGAGGGTGTCGAGCGCGTCGAAGACGGCGTCGGTCGAGTAGACGCTGGTGGGCGGGCAGTGGAGCTGGACCAGGTCCAGCGTGTCGACGCCGAGGTTCGCCCGCGAACGGTCGTTCCACGCGCGGAAGTTGTCCAGGACGTAGTTCTCCGGGACCTGGGCCTCACGGCGGCCCATCTTGGTGGCGACGAAGACACCGGCGTCCGGCCGGTCCTTGAGGTAGCGGCCGATGAGCTGTTCGCTGCGGCCGTCGCCGTAGACGTCGGCGGTGTCGAAGAAGGTGACACCCGATCCGACCGCCGCGTCGAGGACCTCGAACGCGTCCTGCTCGCGTACCTCGCCCCAGTCCCCTCCGAGCTGCCATGTTCCTTGTCCGACGACCGATACGTCACGGCCGGTCCTGCCGAGAGTGCGCTGTTCCATGGAGATCATGCTATTGCGCCGCCCTCGGTCCGTTCCGGCGCGGGGGCCCGCCCGCCGTGCGGCCGTCCGGGCGGGGCCGCACAGTGGAGGGTGAAGCGGAACGGCCCGCCCGGGCCGTGTCCGGCCGGCGGCGCCGGCGGTCCGGCGGGAAGGGCGGGGCACGGCCCGGATTGATCGTCGGGCCAGAGGGACGACGGAGGGAGCCCGGCATGCAGCACGAATCCGTGACCCCACTGCCGCGCTTCGTCGTGCAGATTCACGCGGCACGGCGCATGCACTTCGACTTCCGGCTGGAGGTCGACGGCGTTCTGCGGTCCTGGGCGGTGCCGCAGGGCCCCTCGGACAACCCCAGCGACCGGCGACTGGCGGTCCCCACCGAGGACCACGCACTGGAGTACCGCGAGTTCGAAGGGGTGATCCCGCCGGGCGAGTACGGCAGCGGCACCGTCATCGTCTGGGACCAGGGCACGTACGTGCCGCTCGGCCACGACGAACACGGGCTCCCGGTGCCGTTCGCGGAGTCCCTGGAGCGCGGCCACGCCACCTTCCGGCTCGTCGGCGAGAAGCTGCGGGGCGAGTTCGCACTGATCAGGTTCCGGACGGGCCGGGAGGACGCGCGCGGCCAGGAGGCGTGGCTGCTGATCAAGGCCAAGGACGAGCAGGCGGTACGGGACCGGCCCGGTACCCCCGACCCGTACCACGCGCGTTCGGCCAGGACCGGGCGCACCCTGCACCAGGTGTCGGCCGCGGAGGCCGGACACGACTCCGCCCGAGGATGACGGTGGGGGCGGGCGGACACCCGCTCCTCCGTCCGTCCCCGGGCTCCTCCGTCCGCCCCCGGTCCACGTCGGGCCCTCCTCACAGCGGCCAGACCCGGGGCACGACCGTCAGCGCCACCACCAGGAACCAGATGACGACCGGCAGGCCGAAGCGCCAGTAGTCGCCGAACCGGTAGCCCCCGGGTTCGTACACCATGAGGTTGGCCGCCGTGGCCACCGGAGTGAGCATCGCTGCGGCAGCGGCCACCGCGACCACCATGAGGACGGGAAGTACGGAGACCCCGACCTCCTGGGCGGCGACGGTCGCGATGGGAATGACGATCAGCGCGGTGGCGGTGTTGCTGACGAACTGCCCGAGCACGACCGTGACGAGGAAGAGGCCGGTCAGCAAGGCGTACCGGCTGCTGCCGGCGATGTCCACGATGAGACGGGCGACGGAGTCCGCGGCACCCGACGTCATGATCGCGGTGGAGAGCGGGAACATCGCTCCGACCATCACGACGGTCGGCCAGGACACCCCCCCGTACGCCTCGTGCACCGAGACGACCTTGAGGAGGATCATCGCCACGGCCGCGATCAGGGCGGCGACGGCCGGGGAGACCAGCCCGGAGGCGAGCAGGATCACCATGGCGCCCATCACGGCGAGAGCGCGCCGTCCGGCGGGTCCCACGGGGGTGTTCTGGCGCCGGACCGCCGCCGGGGAGTCGACCAGCAGCAGGTCGTCGGAGTAGATCGCCGCGGTGCCGCTGAGCGCGGGCCAGGACCCGTGCAGCAGAAGGGTGTCACCCGCGCGCAGTGTGACGGTGCCGGGGTCGGCGTTCTGTCCGTCCCGGTGCACGGCGAGTACCACGATGTCCCGGGCCTCCGTCAGCAGGCCGGGGAAGACCCGCGCGCCGACCAGCGCCGAACGCGGCGAGATCAGCACCTCCGCCAGTCCGACCTCTCGGTTGACCAGCGCACCGGCCCGCTGCTCACCCAGCCGGGCCCGCTGCGGGATCAGACCGTGGATCCGGGCGAAGGCGTTCAGCTCCTCGGGCGTTCCACGCACCACGACCTGGTCCCCGACGGAGAGGGTGTCGGTGCTGCGCAGTTCGTGGTCGTCGGAGTCCCCGCGCAGCGCTCCGAGCACGACGAGGTCACCTTCCCCGGTGGCGAGAGAGGGAAAGGTCTCCCCCACGCACGACGATCGCGGGGACACCACCAGTCCGCCGAGGTCGTCGGCGAGTCCGTAGTGCGCGACAAGGGTGAGGGTGTGGTTGCTCAAGTCCGGCGGGAGCGCCGCGGGACTGCGGGAGGGCAGCAGCCGGTCACCGAGGAAGACCGCCGCCGCGACCGTACCGGCGACCAGCGGGACGCCCACCCAGAGGAAGGAGAAGAAGCCGAAGCCCCGGCCGGTCACCTCCTTGGCCGCCTCGGAGACCAGCACGTTGATCGGGGTCCCGGTCAGCACCAGCATCGACCCGGCGTGCGCGGCGAACGCCAGTGGCATCACCAGTTTGGACGGCGGCATGCCGACCCGTACCGCCAGCATCACCACCACCGGCAGCAGCGCGGCGACCGCACCGTTCATGGTGATCAGCGCCGAGAGGGCTGCGACGGAGACGAGGGTCAGCGCGACGAGCCGCCAGCGGCTCCGCCTGGTGCGGGCCGCGAGCAGCTGTCCCGCCCTGGCCGTCACCCCGGTCACTTCGAGGCCCGCGCTCACCACGAACAGCGCCGCCACGAAACCCACCACCGGGTCGCCGAAGCCGCTGAAGATCTGGGCGGGCGTCAGCACTCCGATGCCCACCAGGGCGAGGGCGGAACCGAGGGCGACCGCCTCGACGGGCAGGCGGTTCAGCGAGAACAGCACGACGACCGCCGCCAGTACCAGCAGCACCAGGGATGAATCACTCATCGAACACCGAACCAGTTGAAATCGGTCACCAGGCGAACGTACTGCACAGGGTTCCCCCCTCGCACCGACCGGCGGCACACGACCTGGTGCGCGCGGCGGGCAGGGCGGCCGGGCATGCTGTTTCGTTGTGGTGCGGAATTCAATTGAATGCTCAATTCAATTGAACGGCTCGCGAACACGCCCCCGTGCGCCCCCGGTCGATCCTTTG
>NZ_JBSFVR010000500.1:0-4176 GCF_053592415.1 Streptomyces sp. NPDC002690
CCTGCGCGGAGCGCTCGCACCAGTGATCGCACTCGGCGCGGTGGACATCGGCACGACCCCGCGCCCCCGGGCTTTGTGAGGCGGGTACGGACGCGTCAGGCCTGCGGGAGTCCGTGACGGCGGATCACGTCGGAGTACCAGTGGGCGCTCGCCTTGGGGATGCGGGTCTGCGTCGCGTAGTCGACGTAGACCATGCCGAAGCGCTTCGAGTAGCCGTACGCCCACTCGAAGTTGTCCATCAGCGACCAGAGGAAGTAGCCGCGGACGTCCGCGCCGTCGGCGATCGCGCGGCGGACCGCGTCGATGTGGCCGTGCAGGTACTCGATGCGCTCCGGGTCCTCGACGCGGCCCTCGGGCGACACGTAGTCGTCGAAGGCGGCGCCGTTCTCGGTGACCATGAGGGCGACGTTCGGGAACTCGCGGGCGGTGTCGACCAGCAGGGCGTGCAGTCCGTCGGGGTCGACGGACCAGTCCATCGCCGTGACGGGCTTGCCCTCGGCCTTGTGGAAGGCGACGTGCTCCGAGCCGGGCCACGGCGAGTGCGCGCTGTCGCCGTGCGCGTGGCTGTTGCTCTCCGCGCCGCCGCCGGTCGGGTCGGTGACCAGGGTCGGGGCGTAGTAGTTGATGCCGAGGACGTCGAACGGCCGCGAGATCGTCGTCAGGTCGCCGTCGTGCACCAGCTTCGACCAGTCGACGAGGTGCTTGGTGTCGGCGATCAGGTCCTCGGGGTACGCGCCGTGCAGCATCGGGCCGGTGAAGACCCGGTTGCCGACGGCGTCGATGCGGCGGGCCGCGTCGACGTCACCGGGGGCGTCGCTGAGCGGGCGCACCTGGTGGAGGTTGAGGGTGACCGAGGTCTGCGCACTGGCGGGGATGGAAGCGCGCAGAGCCTCGATCGCCCGTCCGTGGGCGAGGTTGAGGTGGTGGGCCGCCTGGAGCGCCGCGCCCGGGTCGGTACGGCCGGGGGCGTGGACGCCCGAGCCGTAGCCGAGGTAGGCGGAGCACCAGGGCTCGTTGAGCGTGGTCCACGTGCCGACGCGGTCGCCGAGGGCGCCGGCCATGATCGCCGCGTAGTCGGCGAACCGCTCGGCGGTGGCCCGCTCGGGCCAGCCGCCGGCGTCCTCCAACTCCTGCGGGAGGTCCCAGTGGTAGAGGGTCGCGACGGGCTGGATGCCCGCTTCGAGGAGCTCGTCGACGAGCTTGCGGTAGAAGTCGAGGCCCCGCTCGACCGCCGGGCCGCGGCCGGTCGGCTGCACGCGGGACCAGGAGATGGAGAAGCGGTAGGCGCCGAGGCCCAGCTCCTTCATCAGTGCCACGTCGTCGCGGTAGCGGTGGTAGTGGTCGCCGGCGATGTCACCGGTGTCGCCGTTGCGGACCTTGCCGGGGGTGCGGGAGAAGGTGTCCCAGATGGACGGCGTGCGGCCGTCCTCCGAGGCGGCACCTTCCACCTGGTAGGCGGCGGTGGCAGCGCCCCAGACGAATCCGGGCGGGAAGACGAGGGCGTCGGCGGCCTGCTTGGGGGCGAGGTCAGGGCGTACAGCGGTCATGCGGGAGCGCTCCCATGGATGAAGGGGAAGAGGGGGTTCCGGGGCCCGCGCGGGCACCTGTGGGGGCGTCGCGCGGGGCACCGGAGGTGCGGGCCGGGGTGTCTCAGCCCTTGACCGCGCCGGACATGATGCCGCCGACGATCTGCTTGCCGAAGATCACGAATACCGCCAGCAACGGCAGCGTACTGATCAGGGCACCCGCCATGACGATCGACTGGTCCGGCGTGTACGAGGCGCTCAGCTGGCCGAGGGCCACCTGGATCGTGGGGTTCGCCTGGTTGAGTGCGAGATACGGCCAGAAAAAGTCGTTCCACGCCTGGACGAAGGTGAGCATGCCGAGCACCATCATCGCGGGGCGCGCCACCGGGAGCACCACGCTGAGCACGATGCGGAAGTTGCTCGCGCCGTCGATCTTGGCGGCCTCGATCAGCTCGTACGGAAGCGCCTCCAGCAGGTACTGCCGCATGAAGAAGACACCGAACGCGCTGACCAGGGTCGGGAAGATGACCGACTCCAGCTTTCCGCCCCAGCCGATGTCCGACATCATCATGAACAGCGGGACGACGCTGAGCTGCGGCGGGATCGTCAGCGTGGCGATGACCGCGGTCATCAGCCAACCGCGGCCCTTGAAACGCATCTTGGCGAAGGCGTAGCCGGCGAGGGTGCAGAAGAACAGTGTCGCGGCGGTGATGGACGCCGAGACGATGAGGGTGTTGACGATGGCCTTGCCGAGGTTGGCGTTCTCCCAGGCGGCCTGGAGGTTGTGCCAGAGCCGGCCGCCCGGCAGGAACGGCGGCGTGCTGGCCAGGACCTCGTCCTGCGTGTGCGAGGCGGCGACGAACGTCCAGTACAGCGGCAGGACCGAGCCGATGCCGATGACGATCAGCGCGATGTAGGTGAACGGGCCGGCCTTGTGGGTGTCGCCCGCGCCCATGGCGAGGCGGCCCTTGCGGGGGGCGCGGCGGTCCGGCTTCGGCCGCCCGGGGGCGGAGACCTTGGCGGGGGTGCTGGTGATGGTCATGAGAGGTATCGCTCCCGGTCAGGCCGCGGAACGGCGTACGAAGCGGCCGATGATCCAGTTGATCAGCGCGATGGCCAGCAGGAGGGCGAGCATGGACCAGGCCACGGCGGCCGACAGGCCGAGGTGCTGCAGGTTCCAGCCGTAGTTGTAGAGGTAGATGCTCAGCGTCTCGTACTGGTGCTCGGTGCCGCCGATGGCGCCGATCGCGCCGCCTTCCAGCAGCAGCGGCTCACCGAACAGCTGCATGGAGCCGATGGTGGAGATGACGATCGTGAAGAGGATCGTCGGCCGCAGCGACGGGATGGTCACCTTGATGAACTGCTGCCAGCGGTTGGCGCCGTCCAGCGAGGCCGCCTCGTAGAGGTCGCCCGGCACGGCCTGCATCGCGGCGAGGTAGATCAGCGCGTTGTAGCCGGTCCACCGCCAGATCACGATGACCGAGATGGCGATCTTCGAAGTCCAGTGCCCGTTGCCCCAGTTGGTGTCGCCGAAGCCGACGAAGTGCAGGACCCAGTTGAGGAGTCCGCCGTCGGTCCGGAAGACCAGGGCGAAAACGAGTGCCGCGGTGGCGACGGAGGTCGCGTACGGCGTCAGGATGATGGTGCGCCAGAAGGTGCTGGCACGCAGCTTGTAGTTGAGCAGGTGGGCCAGGCCCAGCGCCACCAGCAGCTGCGGAACGGTGGACATGACACCGATGAGGAACGTGTTGCTGACGGCCGTCCAGAACTCCGAGTCCTGGAAGATCTTGACGAAGTTGTCGAAGCCGACCCATTCCATCTGGTCCATGCCGGTCATCTCGACCCGGTGGAGGGCGATCCAGCCGGTGTAGATGAGCGGGTAGAGGCCGAAGGCCCCGAAGACCAGGAAGAAGGGGGCTATGTACGCGTACGGGGACGCCTTGTCGTCGAACCGCCACAGCCGGCTCCGCCAGGTCTGCCGGCTGCTCACCGGTTTCTGTCGGGAACCACGGGGTGGCGGGACGTAGGCGTCCCGGGTGGGGGTCGAGGTTGCCACGGGCGGGAGTCCTTCCCTGGGGTGCGCCGGCGGGCGCGTCGATCGGTACCGGGCCGGCCCGGCTACGGGAGTACGTGTCCCGGTGCGGTGCGGAGCGGTGCCGGTCGTGTGGGGCTGGATGGGCGGAACCGTCGATTCCGGGGCCGGCCTGTGCGGAGCCGGGCGGCGGAACGAGCGGAGTGGTGCGGGCCGAAGTGGCCGGTGGTTCGGTCGCGAGAACGGGTTCGGGAGCCTCCGGGCCGGTGAACCGGTGGAGCCGGGTCACGTCTGCGCCTACGAGCCGGGGGAGGCCGGCGGTTCAGCTGCGCGGACGCCCTGGCGGCGGGCCGGGGAGGCCGCTGGTGCGGCTTCGGCGACGGGCCGGGAGGAACGGTGGCCGTGCGTGCGGGCGGTGCGGTGTGCGGGCGGTGCGGGTGGCGCGGATACTGCGGTGGATCTACGTGCGGGCTGTGCGGGCGGTGCGGGTACTGCGGTGGATCTACGTGCGGGCTGTGCGGCGCCGCCCCTCCGCCCCTCTGCCCGGATAAGGCAGTCTTGTCTCCGTGCCCCGACCCGATCCCGCGCAGCGCGCCGCCAAAGACGCCCATCTGCATG
>NZ_JBSFVR010000501.1:0-4168 GCF_053592415.1 Streptomyces sp. NPDC002690
CCACCCGCACCGGCCGCCCGGCTTCAGCCGGTGCCCGGCCACGCTTCCGCCCCGACCCCCCGGAGCCCCACATGGGACGTTATGTGATCCGGCGGCTGCTGCAGATGATCCCGGTCTTCTTCGGCACCACGCTGCTGATCTTCCTCATGGTGAACGTGATGGGCGACCCCATCGCGGGTCTCTGCGGCGACCGCCAGTGCGACCCCGCCACCGCTGCCCAGCTGCGCGCCGAGTTCGGTCTCGACAAGCCGGTCTGGCAGCAGTACCTGACGTACATGGGCAACGTCTTCACCGGCGACTTCGGCACCGCGTTCAACGGGCAGAAGGTCACCGAGCTGATGGCCACCGCGTTCCCCATCACCATCCGGCTCACCATCGTCGCCATCGTCTTCGAGATCGTCATCGGTATCAGCCTCGGCGTCCTGACCGGCCTGAAGAGGGGCCGGCCCGTCGACACCACGGTGCTGATCCTGACCCTGGTCGTCATCTCCGTCCCGACCTTCGTCACCGGCCTGCTGCTGCAGCTGCTGCTCGGCGTGAAGTGGGGCATCATCAGCCCCTCGGTCTCCTCGGCCGCCCCGCTCGACGAACTGATCGTCCCCGGACTCGTCCTCGCCTCGGTCTCGCTCGCCTACGTCGCCCGGCTCACCCGTTCCTCCATCGCGGAGAACGCCCGCGCCGACTACGTACGCACCGCCACCGCGAAGGGGCTGCCCCGGCGCCGGGTGATCGTGCGGCACCTGCTGCGCAACTCGCTGATCCCGGTCATCACCTTCATCGGTACGGACGTGGGCGCGCTGATGGGCGGGGCCATCGTCACCGAGCGGATCTTCAACATCCACGGGGTCGGATACCAGCTCTACCAGGGCATCCTGCGCCAGAACACCCAGACCGTCGTCGGGTTCGTCACCGTCCTGGTCCTCGTCTTCCTGGCGGCCAACCTGATCGTCGACCTCCTGTACGCCGTACTCGACCCGAGGATCCGCTATGCCTGAGCCGTATTCGCAGGACGGGGCGATCTCACCGGCGGGAGCCGGCGGACCCATGGACCTCGCCCTGGAGGAGGGCGAGACCCTGGAGCGACCGCCCGGCCACGACGGCTCGGGCCCCTCCGAGAAACCCCGCAGCCTCTGGTCCGACGCCTGGCGCGACCTGCGGCGGAACCCGGTCTTCATCGTCTCCGGCCTGATCATCCTCTTCCTGGTGATCATCTCGATCTGGCCCTCGCTCATCGCGAGCGGCGACCCGCTCCAGGCCGACCTGGCCGACGCCCAGAAGGGCAGGGAGCCCGGCCACCCCTTCGGCTTCGACCCGCAGGGCCGCGACGTCTACACCCGCGTCGTCTACGGAGCCCGCACCTCGGTCACCATCGGCATCTGCGCCACCCTCGGCGTCGGCATCCTGGGCAGCATCCTCGGTGGACTCGCCGGGTTCTTCGGCGGCGGCTGGGACGCCGTGCTCTCCCGGATCACCGACGTCTTCTTCGGCATCCCGGTGGTCCTCGGCGGCCTGGTCTTCCTCTCCGTCGTCACCAGCTCCACCGTCTGGCCCGTCGTCGGCTTCATCGTCCTGCTCGGCTGGCCGCAGATCGCCCGCATCGCCCGCGGCTCCGTGATCACCGCCAAACAGAACGACTACGTCCAGGCCGCCCGCGCGCTGGGCGCCTCCAACTCGCGGATGCTGCTGCGCCACGTCGCGCCGAACGCCATCGCCCCCGTCATCGTCGTGGCGACCATCGCGCTCGGCACGTACATCTCCCTGGAGGCGACCCTCTCCTACCTCGGCGTCGGACTGAAGGAACCCGCCGTCTCCTGGGGCATCGACATCTCCGCCGCGTCCAGCTACATCCGCAACGCCCCGCACATGCTGCTCTGGCCCGCGGGAGCGCTGGCGGTCACCGTGCTGTCGTTCATCATGCTCGGCGACGCGGTGCGCGACGCCCTCGACCCCAAGCTGCGCTGAGGAGCCCGCTGCCATGCTGCTGGAAGTGCGCGATCTGCACGTGGAGTTCCACACCCGGGACGGCGTCGCCAAGGCCGTCAACGGCGTCAACTACTCGGTGGACGAAGGGGAGACGCTCGCCGTCCTCGGCGAGTCCGGCTCGGGCAAGTCGGTCACCGCGCAGGCGATCATGGGCATCCTCGACATGCCGCCCGGGAAGATCAGCGGCGGCGAGGTGCTCTTCAAGGGACAGGACCTGCTGAAGCTCAAGAAGGACGAGCGGCGGAAGATCCGGGGCCAGGAGATGGCCATGATCTTCCAGGACGCGCTCTCCTCGCTGAACCCCGTGCTGACCGTGGGCGAACAGCTGGGCGAGATGTTCCGGGTGCACCGGGGGATGTCCCGCAAGGACGCCCGCGCGAAGTCGATCGAGCTGATGGACCGGGTCCGCATCCCGGCGGCCAAGGAGCGGGTGGGGAACTACCCGCACCAGTTCTCCGGCGGGATGCGCCAGCGCATCATGATCGCCATGGCGATGGCGCTGGAACCCGCGCTGATCATCGCCGACGAGCCCACCACCGCCCTCGACGTGACGGTCCAGGCCCAGGTCATGGAGCTGCTCGCCGAACTCCAGCAGGAGTACCGGATGGGCCTGATCCTGATCACCCACGACCTCGGCGTGGTCGCCGACGTCGCCGACAAGATCGCGGTGATGTACGCGGGCCGGATCGTCGAGACCGCCCCCGTCCACGAGATCTACAAGGCCCCCGCCCACCCGTACACCAAGGGCCTCCTCCAGTCGATCCCGCGCCTGGACCAGAAGGGCCAGGAGCTGTACGCGATCAAGGGGCTGCCCCCGAACCTGCTGCGCATCCCGCCCGGCTGCGCCTTCAACCCGCGCTGCCCGATGGCCCAGGACGTGTGCCGCACGGACGAGCCGCCGCTCTACGACGTGGCCGAACACCGCGCGAGCGCCTGCCACTTCTGGAAGGAGACGCTCGATGCACGCTGACCACCACGGGGGCCGCAAGGAGGCGCGCGAAGAGGGCGAGATCGCCTCCACTCTCCTCTCCGAGTCGCGCCGGCTCTCCGCGTGGGCCGAAGGAGAACCGATCCTGCGGGTCCGCGAGCTCGTCAAGCACTACCCGCTCACCCAGGGCATCCTGATCAAGAAGCAGGTCGGCGCGGTCAAGGCCGTCGACGGGGTCACCTTCGACCTCTCGGCCGGTGAGACGCTCGGTATCGTGGGGGAGTCCGGCTGCGGCAAGTCCACCGTCGCCCGGATGCTGGTCCACCTCGAACGCCCCACCGCCGGAACGATCCAGTACAAGGGCGAGGACGTCACCAAGCTCTCCGGCCGGGCGCTGAAGGCGGTGCGCCGGAACATCCAGATGGTCTTCCAGGACCCCTACACCTCGCTCAACCCGCGCATGACGGTCGGCGACATCATCGGCGAGCCGTACGAGATCCACCCCGAGGTCGCCCCGAAGGGCAGCCGGCGGCAGCGGGTGCAGGACCTGCTGGACGTGGTGGGGCTCAACCCCGAGTACATCAACCGCTATCCGCACCAGTTCTCCGGCGGCCAGCGCCAGCGCATCGGGATCGCCCGCGGTCTCGCGCTCAATCCCGAGATCATCGTCGCCGACGAACCCGTCTCCGCCCTCGACGTCTCCGTCCAGGCGCAGGTCGTCAACCTGCTGGACCGGCTCCAGGCCGAGTTCAGCCTCAGCTTCGTCTTCATCGCCCACGACCTCTCGATCGTCCGCCACATCTCGGACCGGGTCGGGGTGATGTACCTCGGAAGGATCGTCGAGATCGGCACCGAGGAGGAGATCTACGACCACCCGACGCACCCCTACACCCAGGCGCTGCTCTCCGCCGTCCCGGTCCCCGACCCGGAGGCCCGCGAGCACCGGGAGCGGATCATCCTGCACGGGGACGTGCCCTCGCCCGCCAACCCGCCCTCCGGCTGCCGCTTCCGTACCCGGTGCTGGAAGGCGCAGGAGCGGTGCGCGGTGGAGGAACCGCTGCTCGCCGTCCCGGAGGCGTTCGGGGCGGTGGAGGGTCCTGCCCACCACGACTCGGCCTGCCACTTCGCCGAGGAGAAGCACGTGGTCGCGCTGGAGACCGATCGGGTGCTGCCGCCGACGCCCCCGGCGGTGGGCACGGAGGGCGGTGCCACCGAGGGCGCGGCCACCGGCGGCGGCAGCACCGAGGCGACCCCGGG
>NZ_JBSFVR010000502.1:0-4168 GCF_053592415.1 Streptomyces sp. NPDC002690
GGCCGGCCTGGTGGGCGCGGCCCGCCTCGCGGGCAGGGGCAACGGACTTGCGGAACACGCGTCGCTCCGGGGGACGTGGACGGGATGGGGCACGCCGGACGCCCGTGCTGGTCGCACGGTCACGGCCGCCGGTGCAGTCCTTTGTCTCATGCCTCGGTTTCGCGGGAGTACACCGGCACCCCGAGCGTCCGGTTCCGGCCGCCGCCCGTGCGGGGGCCGGCGTCCGCTCGTCAGTCGTTGACGGCCGTGAGGAGGACGACGGCGTCCTCCAGCGCCAGCAGCCCGTGCCGCTCCCTCGGGATCGCGCCCAGACCGCCGGCCGTCAGTTCCACGTCACCGGAGGGAGCGGTGATGCGGACCGCGCCGCGGAGCACCAGGAGAGAGGCGGCGAGTGGTGCGTTGTGCTCGTCCAGCGAGGAACCGGAGGTGAGGGCGATCACCGTCTGCCGCAGCGGAGGCTGCTGGAGCAGGCGATGCGCGCTGCGCCCGTGCGGGGAGCTGCGCGCCGCGGCGAGGTGCTCGTCCGCGAGGGCGTTGAGGTCGTTCATACCGCCACTCTGCCGCAGCACGCGCCGGGCCGCCGCCGGAGCGTGGCGTCGCACGAAGCTCGTGGGGCGGCGCGGCGCACCCCGTAGACTCGGCGGATGGCTAAGTATTTCGACGTGCATCCCGAGAACCCTCAGCGACGCACGATCAGCACGGTGGCCGGCCTCATCCGTTCGGACGCGCTGGTCGCGTATCCGACGGACTCCTGCTACGCCCTGGGGTGCCGGCTGGGCAGCCGGGAGGGGATCAACCGCATCCGTTCGATCCGGCATCTCGACGACCGCCACCACTTCACCCTGGTGTGCGAGAACTTCGCCCAGCTGGGCCAGTTCGTACAGATCGACAACGACGTCTTCCGTGCGATCAAGGCGGCGACCCCCGGCCGGTACACCTTCATCCTGCCCGCGACGAAGGAGGTGCCGCGTCAGCTGCTGCACCCGAAGAAGAAGACGGTGGGCGTCCGCATCCCGGACCACGCGGTGGTCCAGGCGCTGCTGAGCGAGCTGGGCGAGCCACTGCTCTCCAGCACGCTGCTGCTGCCCGACGAGGAGGAGCCGCTGACGCAGGGCTGGGAGATCAAGGAGCGGCTCGACCACGAGGTGGACGCCGTACTCGACTCCGGCGACTGCGGGACGGAACCGACGACGGTCATCGATTTCTCGGACGGCGAGGTCACCGTCGTGCGCAAGGGAGCGGGAGACACCACGCGGTTCGAGTGAGCGTCCCGCGCTCAGGTGCCCGGCGTCCCGGCGTGGGTCCGTACCGCTCGTCGAGGCTCCGGTGCGGCGCGCGGGCCCGACGTGAACGGCACGGCCGACGCGGCGGGCGCCGCTCTCAGCCGAGCAGCGCACCGCCCGGCGAGGGCAGCGCACCGCCCGACGCCAGGAGTTCGTCCGCCCGGCCGAGGTCGTGGTCGGGCCGGCGCACCCAGCGTCCGACCGCGCACTCCGCCGTGATGCCTGGCCCGAATCCGGCGATGAGTCCCTGTGCGGCGTCCTCGGCGCCTCCGTCCTCGAAGAGCCGGGCCAGCGCGTCGAAGACCACCGAACTCGCGATGTTGCCCCGCTCGGTCAGGGTGGCCCTGCTGTAGCGGAACATCCCCGGCGGGAGCTGGAGGAAGTGGCAGAGGTCGTCGAGGATGCGCGGGCCGCCCGCGTGCACGATGAAGAAGTCCATGGCCTGCACCGACCATCCGTGCAGGTCGACCAGGTTCCGCAGGACCGGCGCGAGCATTTCCATGGTGCCGGGGACCCGCCGGTCCAGCAGGAAGTGGAATCCCGTGTCACGGACCGCGTAGGAGATCCAGTCCTCGGTGCCGGGCACCAGGTGCGAGCCGTTGCGTTCCAGCCGCATTCCGGTGCCGCCCTCGCCCCGGACGACGGCCGCCGAGACGGCGTCGCCGAACAGGCCGTTGGAAAGCAGTGATCCGACGCCGATGTCGGCGGGCTGGTAGCAGAGCGAGCAGAACTCGCAGGACACGATGAGGACGTTGGACTGCGGGTAGGCACGGCAGAAGTCGTGGGCGCGGTTGATGGCCGCCCCGCCCGCCGCGCAGCCGAGCTGGGCGATCGGCAACTGCCGGGTCTCCGGCCGGAATCCCATGGTGTTGATCAGCCAGGCGGTCAGCGAGGGCATCATGAAGCCCGTGCAGGAGACGTAGACGATGAGGTCGATCTCGGCGGCCTCGACCTCGGCGTACTCCAGTGCCCGGCCCACCACTTCGGGGACCCTCTTCTTGGCCTCGGCCTCGTACACCTTGTTGCGCACCTCGAAACCGGGGTGGCGCAGCGTCTCCTCGATCGGCTGGACGAGGTGGCGGGTCTGGACTCCGGTGTTCCGGATGAGCCTCATGACCAGGTCGCGCTGGGGGTGGCCGTCGTGGGTCTCGCGGGCGAGGTCCAGGGTCTGCTGCATCGTGATGACGTGTTCGGGCACAGCGATGGCCGGGCGGCACAGGGTCGCCATGGGTTCTCCTCGGGTCTGGGAGCGGAGGCTCTCGTCACCACGTGACGGGCAGGGCGAGCGGGTAGCGCCAGATCGACGTGGTGTTCCAGCGGATGTCCTCGGCGGGTGCGTCGAGGCGCAGGTCCGGGAACCGGCGGAGAAGTGACGAGAACGCGGTCTCCAGTTCCATCGTGGCGAGAGGGGCTCCCAGGCAGTGGTGGGCTCCCCAGCCGAAGGTCATGTGGGGGATGGACGGCCGGTCGGGGTCCAGGTCGTCCGGTCGCTCGAACTTCCCGGCGTCGCGGTTGGCGGTCAGGTAGGACACGTGCACGATGTCGCCGGCGGGGATGCTGACGCCGCCGAGTTCCACGTCCACCAGGGCGACCCGGGGGATGCCGACGCCCTTGCGGAACGGGATGTGCCGGAGGAGCTCCTCCAGGGTGCGCGGCAGGCGCTGCGGAGAGTCGCGCAGGGTGCGTGCCAGTTCGGGGCGGGTGAGCAACGAGTAGGCGATGTTCCCGAGTTGGTAGGTGGTGGTGTCCTGTCCCGTGATGAGCAGGACCATGGCCATGACGGTCAGTTCGTCGTCGCCGAGAAGTTCGTCGCCGTCCCGGGCGGTGGCGAGGGTGCTGATGAGGTCCTCGCCGGGCGAACGGCGGCGCCGGGCGGTGAGTTCGCCGAAGTAGGCGCGGAGTTCCGCCTTGGCGCGGATCGCGTCCTCCTTGCCGGCCGCCCCGACGTTCATCATCGTGAGGGCGTGCGAGCGGAGCCAGGGCCGGTCGGGCTCGGGGATGTCGAGCACCTCGCAGATGGTGACGAGCGGCAGGGGCGCGGCGACCGTCTGCATGAAGTCGGCGGCGGTCGCACCGTCTTCCATGGTGTCGAGCAGGTGGTCCACGATGCGCTGGGTTCCCACCCGCATGGCGTCGATCCGCCGGGCGGTGAAGCTCTTCGCCACCAGGCTGCGGAGCCTGCTGCTGGCCGGCGGGTCCATGAGGTTGATGGCCTCGTCCTGGACGATGGGTTCGGGGGTCATCCGGGGGAAGTCCCGTCCGGTCACGGCGCTGCGGCTGAAACGCCGGTCGGTGGTGACCGTCCGGACGTCTTCGTACCGGGTGACCAGCCAGGCGTCCCCCTCTCCGTACGGCATCCTGATGCGGGACACCGGTGCGGTGGTCAGCAGCTCCTTGAGCTGGGGGTCGAACTCCAGCCGGTGAGCGAAGTCGAAGGGGCAGCTGCGTACGGTTTCCGTGTTCTCCACCGAGGTTCTCCCAGGGACCGGGCCGGCTGATCTGAGGGCTGGTCCGTCCCCGACCGGGTCCGGACCCCGGCTGTATTCCCGTTACCCTCCGAAACATGTTCACCACGCTGAGTAGTC
Organism: Streptomyces sp. NPDC002690; assembly: GCF_053592415.1. Classification (NCBI taxonomy): domain Bacteria; kingdom Bacillati; phylum Actinomycetota; class Actinomycetes; order Kitasatosporales; family Streptomycetaceae; genus Streptomyces; species Streptomyces sp. NPDC002690. Next base: position 3,869 of record NZ_JBSFVR010000502.1, read on the forward strand.
GCCCGATCAGGGGGTGGTGCGGGCGGCGCACGGGACCGAAGGGCGCACGGCGGTGACCCGCAGGAATGAATTTGCGCCCGGGCGCACGCTTCGCTGGTAAGGCTCACTCGGACACGGCCTGGCCGGACACATCGAGTACGTGGAAGAGGCGCGACCATGACAGACATCGACGACCGTCCGGACCCCGCCGGCACGCACCACCTCCACGGACGCCGGGGGTTCGTGCTGACGGGGGTCACTCTCGCCGGGGCGGTGGCGAGCACGCCCGACGCCTTCGCGGCACCGGCGGGGCGGCCCGAG
>NZ_JBSFVR010000503.1:0-4158 GCF_053592415.1 Streptomyces sp. NPDC002690
GGGCGCCGAGTACCACCGGGTGCGCTTCGGCATCGGCCGGCCGCCGGGCCGGATGCAGGTCGCGGACTTCGTACTGAAGGACTTCTCCTCCACGAGCGGCGTCCCGGGCTCCGCGCCCTCGGCGTCGCGGGTGTCGGCGATGCGGCGGGCGAGAGCGGCCGGGGTCGGTGCCAGCAGCAGATCGCGCACGTGGACGTCGACGCCCAGGCGGGCGCGTATCCGGTTGGCGAGGCGCACCCCGCTCATGGAGTGCCCGCCGATCGTGAAGAACCCCTCGTGCGGGCCCACCCGCTCCAGGCCCAGGATCTCGGCGAACATCTCCCTCAGCGCGTCGACGTGTTCCGCGTCGGGCTCGTCGCCGGTCCGCGCGGCGGCCTCGGCTGCCTCCCGGGTCGCGCGGGCCGCGGTGCGCGCACGGCGGTCGTCGAGGGCCCGGCGGTCTCCGGGGGCGAGCAGCGCGGTGTCGTCGACCGGCGCGTCGGGCCGGTCGGCTGCCGTGCGCAGAGCCTGCTCCAGGGCTTTCAGGAGAAGGCGGACGGTCTCCTCGTCGAGGATGTCCCGCGCGTACTCCAGCGCCAGTTCGAGTCCCGCCGGAGCGTCGTCGGTCCCTCGGTGCTCCACGCACGCGACGGTGAGGTCGAACTTGGTGGTCGGGGGGCCCTCCGCCCTGAAGGTGCCGGTCAGACCTCCGAAGGCGAAGGGCGCGTCGGCGGGGGCGGCGCCGCGCAGCGTGAGCATCGTCTGGAAGAGCGGGTGCACCCCCGGCGTGCGCGGCGGGTTCAGGTGCTCGACCAGGAGGTCGAAGGGGATGTCCTGGTGGGCGTAGGCGGCGAGGTCGGTGTCGCGGACCCGTTCCAGGAGTTCGGCGAAGGCCGGGGCGCCGGAGGTGTCGGTCGGCAGGACGAGGGTGTTGACGAAGAAGCCGACCAGGGCGCCGAGCGCCTCGTCGTCGCGGCCCGCGACCGGGGTGCCGACGGCGACCCGGTCTCCGCACCCGGCCGCGCGCAGGCCCAGACCGAGGGCCGCCTGGAGGACCATCAGCAGGCTCGCGCCATGGGAGTCGGCGAGCCGGACGAGGCGTGCGTGCGTGTCCGCTCCGAGGTGCGTGGTGACCAGGCCGCCGCGGTGGTCGGGGGCGTGGGGGTGGGGGCGGTCCAGCGGCAGGCCGGTGACGGCGGGCAGACCGGCGAGCGCGGTCCGCCAGTGGGTGAGGCCGCGCGACACGGCCGACTCCGGGTCGTCGGCGGTGCCGAGGACGTCGTTCTGCCAGAGGGTGTAGTCGGCGTACTGGACGGGCAGCGGCTCCTGTTCGGGGGCGCGGCCGAGGACGCGGGCCGTGTAGGCGGCGGCCAGGTCGTTCATCAGCGGGGCGAGCGACCAGCCGTCTCCCGCGACGTGGTGGAGCAGGACGGCCAGCACGGCCGCCGGCCCGGAACCGGTGCCGCCCTCGGGCACGAACAGCGCCACGCGTAGCGGGAGTTCGCGGGAGAGGTCGAAGGTCTCGGACGTGAACTCGGCGACTCTCCGCCGGAGTTCACCGGCCGGGCAGCCGACGGTTCGGGCACGGACCACGGAGGGGGCCAGGACGTGCTGGTAGGGCTCGTTCCCGGGGGCGAGGAAGACGGTGCGCAGCACCTCGTGGCGTTCGACGAGGTCGGTGACCGCGGCGGCGAGCGCCGCGCGGTCCGGCACGCCGTCGAGTTCCAGCACGATCGGCATGTTGTACGCGCAGGACGGACCTTCGAGCTGGTCGAGAAGCCACAGCCGCCGCTGGGCGTGGGAGAGCAGCACCCGGTCCTCGGCGGGCAGCGGCTCCTCGTGCACGACGGACAGGCGGTGGTCCGTGGTCCTCAGCGCCTTGCGGTCGATCTTCCCGGAGCTGGTACGGGGCAGGGCGGCGACGACGGAGACGGCGGCCGGCACGGCCGCGGCGGGCATGCGCTCCCGCACCAGACCCCGCAGTTCCTCGGGCCCGACGCCGCCTTCGGTCACGACGAACGCGACGAGCCGCTTGGCGCCGTCCGAGTCCCGCTGGGCGACGACGGCGGCTTCCCGGACCTTGGGATGGCCGGACAGGACGGAGTCCACCGCGGCGGGGTCGATGCGCTGCCCGCCGATCTTCACCTCGTCGTCGAGGCGGCCGTGGTAGAGGATCTGCCGGTCCTCGCCGATGGTGACCAGGTCACCGGTGCGGTAGGCGCGCTCGCCGCCGAGTTCCGTGAAGCGGCGGGCGTTCAGCTCGGGGTTGCCGAGATAGCCCAGGGACAAGCCTCCGCCGAGCAGCCAGAGTTCACCGGACACGACGGCCGCCCGCACACCGGGCAGCGGGCGGCCGATGGGGACGGGACCGTCGCCGTGGCGGGTCAGGTCGGCGACCGTGGCGACCACCGTCGTCTCGGTGGGGCCGTAGGCGTTGAGCAGCCGGATCCGTCCACCGGTGAGTTCGCGCCACTGGGCGACCCGCTCGGGCAGCGCGGCCTCCCCGTAGATGATCGCGGTCTCCAGGCAGGCGGGGAGGCCGACCGAGCCGGTGGTGAGGACGTGGACGAGCTCGTGCCAGTAGGCGGCCGGCAGGTCGAGCAGGGTGATGCCGTGGCGCGCGCAGCCGGCGAGCAGATCGCGTACGTCGAGCATGTCGTCCGTACGCAGGACCAGGGTGCCGCCCGCGCCGAGGGTGGCGAACAGCTCCTGGACACTCGCGTCGAAGTGGAGAGGGGAGAACTGCAGCACGCGGGAGTCCGGACCGATGCCGTACGCGGGGGTGGCGCCCGCTATGAAGTGCGCGAGCGAGTCGTGGGCGACGACGACCCCGTTGGGGGTGCCCGTGGACCCGGACGTGTAGATCACGTAGGCGGCCCCGGCCGGCGCGCCGGGACCCGGGAGGACGAGCTCGCCGCGACGGGCCACCTCGGCGGGCGCGGGTGCCAGGCTTCCGCAGCAGGCGGCGAGGATGGCCTCGTTGCGGGCGTCGGGGGCCTGGATGTCGAGCGGGAGATAGGCGGCACCGGTGCTGAGGACGGCGAGGAGGCCGACGACGGCGTCGATACCGCGCGGCCGGTGCAGGGCGACCAGGCGGCCGGGGGCGGCGCCCTCGTCGACCAGGGTGCGGGCACGTTCTCGCACGGCTTCGGCGAGCCGGCCGTAGGTCAGGGTGGTGCCGTCGTGGACCAGGGCCACCGCGTCGGGCCGGGTGCGCGCTTGATCCGCGATGAGGTCGAGCACCGGTGGGGCGTCCGAGGGAGAGGGACCGCCGTCCAGCAGGTCTTCCGTTCCGATGGGAGGCATCCTGGGCTTTCCTTCTGTCGGGGCGAGGGACCGGGGCGAACGGTTCCTCTCGCCTCCGTGTCCTCACGCTAGGGGCCCGTGGCCTCCTCCCGAGGCAGTCGGCGCGGCAGCTGGGAGCGGCAGAAAGCGGGGGCGCGGAGCTGCCGCTCCGTGCCCCCGCTCGCCACGGCGGGTCGTTCACCCCCGGCGGGCGCCCGCCCGGGTGCGGCGGCGCAGTGCCGGGGCGGCCCTGCGCCGGTCCGCCGTGGCGGGACCCGTCTCCTCCGGCTCGATCGCGTCGGCGACGGCACCCGCGAGACGTTGGGAGAGGCCCGCCGCCGTCGGGTTGCGGAACACGTCCCGCAGGGTCAGGTCCTGCCCGAATTCGGTGCGGATGCGGTTCAGCAGACGCACCGCCAGCAGTGAGTGGCCGCCGGACTTGAAGAAGTTGTCGCCCGGTCCGATCTCGCGGCCGCCCAGTACGTCGCGGAAGATGCCGAGCAGAGTCGCGTCGGCACCGCCGTCCGGCGCGGTGCCCGGCGCGGACGCGGCCTCCTCCGGCAGGACGTCCGGATCCTCACCGGGCGCGGGCAGCCAGGCCGCCCGTACCACTCGGGCCGGCGCCAGGTACTCGGGCAGCCGCTCCGCCGCCCAGCCGAGCAGCGTGCTCTCGGCCGGCGGCGTCCCCGGGGCGCAGGTGACGAAGGCGAGAAGCCGGTCCTCGCGGACGAGGGCGCGCGCGCCGGTCACCGCCGGGTGCCCGACGAGGACGCTCTCCACGTGGCCCGGCTCGACCGGATAGCCGTGGACGGTGTGGACGGCGACCGGCCGAAGGGCACCGTCCGCGTTCCGGTTCACCGCGACGGGCTTCCCGGCCGACAGCAAGGTCAGCGT
>NZ_JBSFVR010000504.1:0-4122 GCF_053592415.1 Streptomyces sp. NPDC002690
CCCTCGGGCGAGCAGAGTGAGGCCGCCCCCCGGCGACCCGGGGAAGCCCTCACGGATGTGGTCCTGCACCACGCGGGACGTCGAGCTCGCGGGCACGACCCTTGACCCCGACCGGCGGGGACGCCTACTTTCCGTGCAGCGATTCGCCATATTGACCAATGTTCATGTACATGAACCCGGAAAGGTGCTCCATGCTAGAGGGCGTTCTGTTCTTCCCCGTCACTCCATTCGCCTCGGACGATTCGGTGGACACCACGAAGCTCGCGGAACACGTGCGAAGCGGCGTCCGTGCCGGGGCGGGCGGAGTGTTCGCCGCCTGCGGCACCGGGGAGTTCCACGCGCTCGGGGTGGAGGAGTTCGCCTCGGTGGTCAGGACGGCCGTGGAGGTGACGGGCGGCCGGGTGCCGGTCTTCGCCGGCGCGGGTGGCTCACTTCCGCTGGCCCGGCAGTACGCCCGCGCGGCGGAGGAGGCCGGCGCCGACGGGCTCCTGCTGATGCCTCCGTATCTGGTGGCGGGTGAACCGGCCGGACTGGTCGCCTACGTGCGCCAAGTGATGGCGGCCTGCTCGCTGCCCGTGATCGTCTACCAGCGGGGCACCGCCCGGTTCGACGTTCCCTCGGCCCTCGAATTGGCCCGGATACCCCAGGTGGTCGGGTTCAAGGACGGCACCGGGGATCTGGACCTGATGACCCGGATCGTGACCGCCGTCCGCGCCGACGCGGCGGCCGGGGACGCGGCAACCGGGGACCGGGCGACCACGGGCGCGGAGTTCCAGTTCTTCAACGGAATGCCCACCGCGGAGGGCACCGTGCTCGCCTATCGCGGCATCGGCGTCGAGCTGTACTCCTCCGCCGTGTTCTGCTTCGCCCCGGAAATCGCCCTCGCGTTCCACCGTGCCGTCAGCTCCGGCGACGACGCCACCGTTCGAAGGCTGCTGGGCGGATTCTTCCATCCGCTGATCAACTTGCGTGAGCAGGTGCCCGGCTACTCGGTCGCCCTGGTCAAGGCAGCGGTCCGGCAGAGCGGTCTCGACGTCGGTGGGGTACGTCCGCCGCTGACCGATCCCACGCCCGAGCATCTGCTGGAACTGGAGCGGATCATCGAGCGCGGTCGGGCCCTGGTCACCGAAGCCGACACCGCATCAGGCACCGAGGCCGGTGCCGGCACCCGAGGAGCACGGTGATGAGCGACAGCCTGCGGATCACCCGCATCGAGATCACCCCCGTGGCGTTCAAGGACCCCGCCCTCCTCAACGCGGTCGGTGTCCACGAGCCGTACGCGCTGCGCGCCGTCGTCGAAGTCCACACCGACCAGGGCGTGTCCGGACTGGGCGAGACCTACGCCGACGAGGGCCACCTGCGCCGGCTGCGCGCGGCGGCCGACGCGATCACCGGCATGGACGTCCACGCCACCGGCCCGATGCGTCGAAGGATCGCCGGGGTGATCGGCACCGACTCCGGCAGCGACGGCCACGGCCTGACGGGCATGATCACCACCAGTTCCACGGTGGACCGGGTCTTCTCTCCCTTCGAGGTGGCCTGTCTGGACATCCGGGGCCGGGCCACGGGTCGCCCGGTCAGCGACCTGCTGGGTGGCTCCGTACGCGACCAAGTTCCCTTCAGCGCCTACCTTTTCTACAAATGGGACGCGCACCCGGGGCACGAGCCCGACGGCTGGGGCGCTGCCCTGGACGCCGAGGGGATCGTGGCACAGGCCCGGCGCATGGTGGACGAGTACGGCTTCACGGCCATCAAGCTCAAGGGCGGGGTCATGCCGCCGGAGCAGGAGGTCGAGGCGGTCCTGGCGCTGCGCGAGGCGTTCCCCACGACCCCGTTGCGGCTGGACCCCAACGCGGCCTGGACCGTCGAGACTTCCCTGAAGGTGGCGCGCGATCTGGAAGGCGTGCTGGAGTACCTGGAGGACCCCACCCCGGGGCAGGAGGGCATGGCCCGGGTCGCCCGCGGGGCCACGATGCCTCTGGCCACCAACATGTGCGTCGTCGCCTTCGACGAACTGCACTCCTCGGTGCGCCAGGACGCGGTGCAGGTGGTGCTCTCCGACCACCATTACTGGGGCGGCCTGGAACGCTCGAAGCTGCTGGCCGGGATCTGCGACACCTTCGGCATGGGCCTGTCCATGCACTCCAACTCCCATCTCGGCATCAGCCTGGCCGCGATGACCCATCTGGCCTCCGCCACGGAGAACCTCTCCTACGCCTGCGACACCCACTGGCCGTGGAAGGACCCGGCGGAGGACGTGATCGTCCCCGGAGCCCTCGGATTCCACGCCGGTTCCGTCGCTGTTCCCCGTACCCCGGGCCTGGGGGTGGAGCTGGACCGGGACGCGCTCGCCGGGCTGCACGAGCAGTACCTGCGTTGCGGTCTGCGCAACAGGGACGACACCGGTTACATGCGCCGGCTGGACCCGTCGTACGAGAACAAGTCGCCGCGCTGGTGACCCGGGGCGCGGCGGGTGGCCCGTGCGGCGCCCGCACGCCCAGGAGCGACACAGGTTCCGGCTCCCCCGCTCCCCTCCCGTGACAAGCCCGTCCTGGTGACGGCGCCGTCCCGGCAACAAGAAGGTATGCCCATGCATTGGCTCGACTGGGTCGCCGTCGGCGGCTACTTCCTGGTGATGCTGCTCATCGGCGTGTGGTCGCACCGACGCGTCAGCGACGTCTCCGACTACTTCACCGGCGGCGGCAAGATGCCCTGGTGGCTGACCGGCATCTCGCACCACATGTCCGGCTACAGCGCCGCGGTGTTCGTCGCGTACGCGGCGGTCGCCTACAACTACGGCATCACCGTCTACGTATGGGCGTTCCTGCCACTCGCCGTGGGCACCGGTCTGGGCGCCTGGCTCTTCGCACCCCGGTGGAACCGGCTGCGGCGGCGTTACAAGGTGGCGTCCCCCCTGGAGTACCTCGCACGCCGGTACAACATCCCCACCCAGCAGGCGCTGGCGTGGAGCGGCACCCTGCTGAAGGTCTTCGACGTGGCAGCCAAATGGGCTTCGGTGGCGGTGCTCCTGAAGGTCTTCACCGGCATGTCGATGACCCAGGGCATCCTGCTGACCGGCGTGGTGACCCTGTTGTACTGCACCGTCGGCGGTCTGTGGGCGGACGCCCTGACCGAGTTCGGGCAGTTCATCATCCAGGGGGTGGCCGCGCTGTCGATGATGTGGGTGGTGCTCGACCGCCTGGGCGGCATATCGGGGCTGGGCACCCTGTGGCACAGGCTTCCGGCCGGACACACCGATCCGCTGGTGGGGCCGTACACCGCCGGCTTCCTCACCGCGTACGTCGTGGTGAAGCTCTTCGAGTACAACGGCGGCATGTGGAACCTGGCCCAGCGGTACATGGCCACCGACTCCCCCGAATCGGCTCGGCGTTCGGCCGGGCTGTCGGCCGCCCTGTACCTCGTCTGGCCGGCGGTTCTGCTGCTGCCCGCCGTCGCCGCGCCGGTACTCATGCCCCACATCAGCGACCCTCAGCAGACGTACGCGCTGATGGCGCAGTCCTACCTGCCGGTGGGACTGGTGGGCCTGACTCTGGCCGGAATGTTCTCCCACACGATGGCCATGGCGTCCTCCGACGCCAACGCCATCTCGTCCGTGGTCACGCGGGACATCCTGCCCGTCCTCGTGCCCGGTTTCCGGGACGGGGGCGACAAGCGGGCTCTGCTGACGGCTCGGGTGGTCACGGTCGTCTTCATCATGGTCTCCATGGTCGTGGCCATCGAGGCCGACCACTTCGGCGGAGTCCTCGGGATCATCGTCGGCATGGTCGCGGCCGTGATGGGACCGATCTCCATCCCGATGCTTCTGGGACTGCTGCCCGCATTCCGCCGCTGCGGTTCGCGGGCGGCCCTCGCGTCCTGGGCGCTCGGTCTCGGCGGGTACTTCTTCGTCAAGTACGGCCTGGACGGGGCGTCCCAGACGACGGTGATCGTCACCCCGCTGGTGACCTCGCTCGTCGTCTACACCGCCCTCGGCCTCCTGCTCCCGGAGCCGAACGCGGAGGCCGACGCGGTGGTCGCGGCCCTCTCCGGCCCGGAACCCGGCTCCGGCGGGACCTCCGCGCACCCGGTGGCCGAACAGGTCTGACCCCGGTGCACGGAGAC
>NZ_JBSFVR010000505.1:0-4120 GCF_053592415.1 Streptomyces sp. NPDC002690
CAGTACGGCGCGGGGACGATGACCTCGTCGCCCGGGTCGAGGATCGCGGCGAAGGCCTCGTAGATGGCCTGCTTGCCGCCGTTGGTCACGCCCGGCGTTCGCGCGCGAGGGCTTTGGGTGCCGGCCGGGAGTGCCGCAAGATTCGCCGACGTCGGGCAAGCGAGGCCGCTGAAAGGCTCGTTGGAGTGCGCCTCGGCCGAAACACCTGCCGTGTGCGGCCGGTACCGGTCCCAATTCGTACCGTCCGTGTCTCTACGACCGGTGGCAAATGGGACCATGGAAGCCATGACGACGATCAGTTACTGGGACGAGGCCGCCGACTCCTTCGACGAAGAACCCGACCACGGAATGCTCGACCCCGTCGTGCGCGACGCCTGGGCGCAGCGCCTGCAGAACTGGCTCCCCGTCACCTCCTGCGAGATCCTCGACCTCGGCTGCGGCACCGGCAGCCTCTCCCTGCTCGCCGCGGACCAGGGCCACCGGGTCACCGGGGTCGACCAGTCGCCCCGCATGGTCGAGCAGGCGCGGGAGAAACTCGCGGGCACCGGCTCCGAGGTGCTGATCGGCGACGCCGCCCGGCCGCCCATGGGTGACCGGCGGTTCGACGTCGTCCTGGTCAGGCACGTCCTCTGGGCGCTGCCCGACCCCGTGGCGGCCCTGGAGACCTGGTTCGGCCTGCTGAAGCCCGGCGGGCGGCTCGTCCTGATCGAGGGCGTGTGGGGCGGGGTGGGTGTCTCCGCCGAACTGCTCACCGCCCTGCTCGCCCCGCACACCGAGCGGATCCACCACGAACCGCTCTCCGGGGACTCCCGCCTCTGGGGCAAGGAGGTGGACGACGAGCGGTACGCCGTCGTGGCCCGCGCCGAACCCCGCCACCGCCACACCGAGATCGTCGACGTGCACCTGATCCTCCGGCACGGCCCCCGGGTGCTGCTCGCCCGCCGGGCCGGCACGGGCTACGCGGACGGCCTCCTCCACCTGCCCTCCGGCCACCTGGAAGACGGTGAGGACGTGCGCGAGGCGATCGTCCGCGAGGCGGCCGAGGAGATCGGGCTCACCCTCCAGCCGGAGGAGCTGCGCGTAGCGCTCGTCATGCACCACCGGGGCCCCGGCGGCAGCCCGCGCACGGGCTGGTTCTTCGAAGCGGAGTACGACTCCGAGCGGGCGCCGTACAACGCGGAGCCCGACAAGTGCTCGGAGCTGGGCTGGTTCCGGCTGGACTCGCTGCCCGAGGACATGGTCGCCTACTGCCGGGCCGGGCTCGACGGATACCGGTCGGGTGAGCACTTCCTGATCCACTGGCACGAGGACGGCGACCCGGTCGCCCACGACTCCGGCGGCCCGCGTCGCGCCGTCCCGCTGCCGTCGGCGGGAGCCGGTACCGGACGGGTGCACCACATCGAGCTGTGGGTCGCCGACCTGGTGGCGGCGGTGCCCGGCTGGGACTGGCTGCTCGGCCGGCTGGGCCACCTGCCGTACCAGCGCTGGTCCCACGGGCGCAGCTGGCGGCGCGGCGACAGCTACGTCGTGATCGAGGAGTCGCCGGACGCGGTCGCACGGACCCACGACCGGCTCCGCCCCGGCCTCAACCACCTGGCGTTCCACGTCGAGGACCGGGAGGCGCTCGACGCGCTCGCGGCGGAGGCCCCGGCGCACGGCTGGCGGCTGCTGTTCGCCGACCGGCACCCCTATGCGGGAGGCGACGGCCACCGGGCCGCGTACCTGGAGGACGCCTCGGGATTCGAGGTCGAACTCGTGGCGGGCGGCCCGGCCCGGGAGGAACCCGCGCCGTGCGCCGGCGAACCGGCGGTCGGGAGGCAGGTCCCCGCCGTCTGACGGGCTCTGTCCACCCCGCACCGGGTCCGGCGCGAGGTGGACACGAAAGGTCAGCGGGCGACGATGCAGAAGGGGTGGCCCGCCGGGTCGGTGAGGACCCGCCACCGGGCACTGTTCGGCTGGAACGCCGGTTTCGCCGCGCCCAGTTCCACCAGCACGGCCTCCGCCTCGTCGAGGTCGTCGACGTCGAAGTCCAGATGCGCCTGCTGGGGTGTGGTGTCTCCGTCGCCGGGCCACCGGGGAGCCCGGTGGTCCTCCACCCGCTGGAATCCGATGTGCAGACCGTCGTCGCGGGTGAGGCCGGCGAACCCGGCGTCGGACCCGGGGTGGAGGGCGTATCCGGTGGCTCGCTGGTAGAAGGCGGCCAGCGCCAGGGGGTCGGGGCAGTCGAGGGTGATCGATGCGAGCCTCATCCGCCCGGGGTGTGCGTCCGGGCCGGGCCGCGACGCGCCGGCATCCGTCAGCAGCGCCGGGAGCAGGCCGGCCCGGGCGATGCGCTCCAGTGCGTCCAGGGCGTCGCTCGCCTCCCGGGCCGCCGCCGGATCGCGCTCGGCCAGCCCGCTCTCCGCGAACTCGTCCTCGTCCAGGCGCAGGATCTCGGAGGCGTCCGCGGACACCCAGAGGTCCAGGTCCAGGTCCTCCACCCGTACCTCGCCGCCGTCGACGACGCAGGGGCGGGTGATGTCGCAGTACCAGCCCTTCAACAGCCCGTCGCCCGTGCGGACCTCCTTCACCGCGTACCACCGGTCGCGCCAGTAGTGCTCGGTGAAGACGTCGCCGGGTGCGAAGGTCACGAAGCCGAAGTCCCGCACTCCCGGGGCGGCCCACGGGGCGCGGACGGTCACCCGGCTCCCGTCGTCCGCCAGTTCGCGGGCCGGGTAGCGGATCTTCGTCCGTCCGGCCTTGGTCAGCACGACGGTCACTTCCGTGGCCGCCTCGCCCGTCCCGCCGTGCGTCCCGTCAGTGGATCGGTCAGTGGATCGTTCAGCGGGTGATGCCGAGGGTGCGGACATGGCGTACCTCCGTGGCGCAGATCTGGTAACCGAACCAGGCGTTGATGGCGAGCATGGGGCCGTTGCCCGCGTCGTTGCCGGTGTAGGCCATGGTGAATCCGGCGTCCCTGGCGCGGTGCAGGGAATCGTTCTTCGCGATTTTGGCAAGACCGCGCCCCCGGTGGGCCCGCCCGGTGCCTGTCATCCCGGAGCTGTACCGGGTGGCACCGTCGGTGGTCGCCACGCTGAAGGCGGCGGGCTCCCGGCCGATCAGGACCACCGAGGTGAGCGAGTGGTCGACCGCGGGATGGTTCCAGGTCGAGGCCAGCCAGTTCTCGTAGTCGGTGAGCAGGCTCGGGGCGTCGCTCGGCTCGTCCGCCGTGACCTCGGCGTCCAGGGCGAAGAGCGCGCGCGGGTCGTCCGCGAAGTCCTCCGCCGTCCTCAACTCCGCGCCAGACGGGAGAGGTTGGCGTGGCGGCAGACGTGCCGTCGTCAGGTCGAGCGAGAGGAAGTGGGCGGAGCGGCTCGGCTCGTACCCCCGCTCACGCGCGAACGCGCGACTGACCGGGTCGTCGAGCACCCAGCTGAGGATCTCCACCGCTCCCAGACCGGCGAGATGGGCCTCGGCCACCCGGACCAGCTCGGACCCACTGCCCCGGCCGAGCCGGTCGGGGTGGGTGTAGGCATTGCAGAAACCCTGCCCGGGGCGGGTGCTGTCGTGGGCGATGCCGACCTGAGCGGTGCCGATCACCTCACCCCGGTCCTCGGCCACGAGCAGCCGCAGATGCCGCTCGGGAGGGGAGTTCGCGAGGTCGTGCGCCCACTGACCGGGAGTCGACACGAGGAACGGAAGGGCCGCGCGCCGCACTCTTTCCCATCCGTCGGCGTCCTCGGGCCGGAAATCCCTGATGATCGCAGTCATGGTGCGACCCTACGCAGAGGGTGCGAGGGGCCGCCTCCGGATTTCCGGGCGGGAGGTGCAGAATCTGCACCGTGACTCTGACGATCGTGATCGACCCGGACACCGGCACCGCCCCGTACGAGCAACTGCGCGCGCAGATCTCCGAACAGGCCCGTTCGGGCGCGCTCCCGGTCGGATACCGGCTGCCGACCGTGCGTGGGCTCGCCGAGGAACTCGGCCTGGCGGCCAACACGGTGGCCAAGGCCTATCGGGCCCTGGAGGCCGACGGCGTGATCGAGACCCGGGGCCGCAACGGCACCCTCGTCGCGGCGGCGGGGGACGCGGCGGACCGCAGGGCGGCGACCGCCGCGCAGGGCTACGCGGACGAGGC
>NZ_JBSFVR010000506.1:0-4097 GCF_053592415.1 Streptomyces sp. NPDC002690
CCTGGGCGGCCGGGGCCGGGGAAGCGGCCTGGGCGGCGGGGGCCGGGGGAGCGGCCTGTGCGGCGGGCTCCTCCTCCACGGTCACGCCGAAGTCCGTGGCGATGCCCGCCAGGCCGTTGGCGTACCCCTGGCCGACCGCGCGGGCCTTCCAGGCGCCCTGGCGGCGGTAGATCTCGATGACCACGAGTGCCGTCTCGGCCCCCAGACGCGGCGGGGTGAAGGAGGCGAGGACGCTGCCGTTGTCGGCGTCGCGCACGGTGGCGGTGGGCTCGATGCCCTGGAAGCTCTGGCCGGCCGCGTCGGGGCTCGCGGTGACGACGATCTTCTCGATGCCCGGCGGCACCGCGGCGGTGTCCACCACGATCGAGTCCGGCGCCGTGCCGCCCCCGGAGCGGTAGGTCACTCCTGGACCCGAGGGCTGGTTGTAGAAGATGAAGTCGTCGTCGGAGCGGACCTTGCCGTCGGCGGAGAGCAGCAGGCCCGAGACGTCGAGCCGCACCGGGGCGGTCACGTCCACCGCCACGCGGGCGGCGGAGAGAGGGATGTTCGAGCCGGGGGTCATTGCGGTCATGACCGGGGTAACGAACGACCCGGCTTTGCCGTTCCCTTACCTTCCGTGACGCTTCACCCGTCCGGGGGGAGCGCACCGGAGGGCCCGTGCGCCCCTCCGATTCGCCCGTGGCTACCGGCCCCGGCTCAGTGCGGCCAGATCGGCGGGTCGGTGACGAAGGGACCGCCGACGTGGGTCTGGGCCGGGTCGTCCGGGTCCAGCTCGCCGAACTCGGCGACCAGTTTCTCCGCGAACCGCTCCGAGTCGTCCTGCGGCTCGTACCCGAGCGCTTGGGCGGTCGACAGGTCCCACCACAGGCGGGTGTTGGCGGACGAGCCGTAGACCACGGTGTGGGCGACGTCCGGAGCGGTGAGCGCCGCGTGGAAGAGGCGGGCGCCGTCCTCGGGGCTCATCCAGACCGAGAGCATCCGCACCGACGTCGGCTCGCGGAAACAGGAGCCGATCCGGACGGACACCGTCTCGATGCCGTGCTGGTCCTGGTAGAGCTGGGCCAGGTCCTCGCCGAAGGACTTGGAGAGGCCGTAGAAGGTGTCGGGGCGCCGGGGCGTGTCGACGGGGATGAGCGGCTCGCCGGCGGCCGGGGCGGGGGTCCAGCCGATCGCGTGGTTGGAGGAGGCGAACACGATCCGGCGCACGCCCTCCTCGCGGGCCGCCTCGTAGAGGTTGTAGGTGCCCTCGATGTTGGCGCGCAGGATCTTGTCGAAGGAGGCTTCCAGCGAGATGCCGGCGAGGTGGATGATCGCGTCGACGCCGCGTACCGCCTCGCGCAGCGCCTCCCGGTCGGCCAGGTCGGCGACGATCGCGTCCGGTTCCCCCTCGATCGGTACGAGGTCGAAGAGGCGCAGCTCGTAGCCGTACGCGGGGAGCAGTTCGCGCATCAGCGTGCCGAGGCCGCCGGCGGCTCCGGTGAGCAGGATCGTGCGGGGAGCGGGCAAACCGGGCACTGGGCCTCCTCGGCGCGGCGAGACTGAGCCGCAGCGCGCCAGATCCATGGATGACATTCACATGCGTGGACAACGTAGGGAGGGGCGGAGGCCTTCGTCAAGAGGCCGCGGCGTTGCCGAACTCGCCTCGAACGTCACGGTTTCCGCCTTGACCGGCCGCCGGGAACTGCCCTAGCGTGACGTCGTTCATGAATATGGACATCAATCAGAATTGTGTACGCCTGGAACTCGCTCAGGGAGCGCCCGTGACCTCAGCCCCCCTCGCCGCCCGGCTCACCGCAGTCGCCGGGCCGCTCTTCTTCCCCGTCACCGCGTACGGCCCGGACGGGGGCGTGGACCTCGTCGCGTTCCGCCGCCACGTGCGGGCCGGAATCGACGCCGGTGCGGCGGCGGTCTTCGCCTGCTGCGGCACCGGCGAGTTCCACGCGCTGACGCCCGCCGAGTTCGGGCTGGTCGTCGCCGCGGCCGTCGAGGAGACCGCCGGGCAGGTGCCCGTCGTCGCCGGAGCGGGCTACGGCACCGCGCTGGCGGTGGAGTACGCCCGGCTCGCCGAGGAGGCCGGCGCGGACGGGCTCCTCGCCATGCCTCCGTACCTCGTCGTCGCCGACCAGCAGGGACTGCTCGCGCACTACACCGCGCTCGCCGCGGCGACCCGCCTGGAGACGATCGTCTACCAGCGCGACAACGCCGTCTTCACCCCCGAGACCGTCGTCGCCCTGGCCGGCACGCCCGGCATCATCGGCCTCAAGGACGGGGTCGGCGACCTGGACCTCATGCAGCGCATCGTCAGCGCCGTGCGCACCGCGCGGCCCGGCGGCGACTTCCTCTACTTCAACGGGCTGCCCACCGCCGAACTCACCGGGCTCGCCTACCGGGGCATCGGCATCACGCTCTACTCCTCCGCCGTCTTCGCCTTCGCCCCGGACATCGCGCTCGCCTTCTACCGCGCGCTCGCATCGGGTGACGACGAGCTGGCCGACGCCCTGCTGGACCGCTTCTACCGGCCGCTGGTCGAACTGCGCGCCAAGGGGCGCGGATACGCCGTGTCCCTGGTCAAGGCCGCCGTACGGCTCCAGGGACTCGACGTCGGCGAGGTGCGCACCCCGCTCACCGAACCGCCCGCCGCGCACGTCAAGGAACTCGCGCAGATCATCGACGACGGCCGGGCCCTGCTGGCCGAGCGCGCCGTGGGGGGCGGGGCGTGAAGACCTCGGCCTTCCTCTACCCCTGGGACGTCGTCGGTGACCCGGCCGCCGCCGCCCGCATCGCGGGACTCGGCGTCCAGCAGGTGACCCTCGCCTCGGCGTACCACTCCACCCGGGCGCTCACCCCCCGCCACCCCAGGACCCGGATCGTCACCGCCCCGTACGCGGCGGTGCTCTACCCGCCGGACGAGAAGCGCTGGGCGGGGCGGGAGCCGGCGCCCCGCACGCAGAACTGGACTCCCGGCGAGGACCCTTGGGCCGTTGCCGCCGAAGCTCTGGTGGACGCCGGTCTGGAGGTGCACAGTTGGGTCGTCCTCGCGCACAACTCCCGCCTGGGCGAGGAGTTCCCCGGGACGTCCGTCGTCAACGCCTACGGCGACCGTTATCCGTGGGCCCCCTGCATCGCCCGGCCCGAGGTCCGCGCCCTTCTCGTGGACCTGGCCGCCGAGGCTGCCACCCGGCCCGGCGCGCGCGGCACCGAACTGGAGTCGTGCGGCTGGTACGGCTTCGCGCACCTGCACGGCCACGACAAGGTGCAGGGAGTGACGCTCGGCGAGGCCGCCCAGTACCTGATGTCGCTCTGCTTCTGCTCGGAGTGCGCCGCCGGATACACCCGGCACGGTCTCGCCGCGGACGGACTGCGCACCGACGTGCGCCGCGCGCTGGAACCCGTGTGGACGGGCGCCGAACCGGCCGCCGGCTGGGCGGGCGTGGAGGAGCTGCTCGGCGCGGAACGGGCGGCGGCCACCCTCGGATGGCGCCGTGAGGTCGCTCACGGTCTCCAGGAGGCGGCGGTCCTGGCCGTGCGGGAGGCGGCGGCCGCGTCCGGGTCGGGCTTCCAGGTCCTGCTGCACGCGGACCCGGCGTTCCACCGCACCGGCGCCAATGTCGGCGTCGATCCCGCGCACATCCTGTCCGTCGCCGACGGTGTGGTGTTGCCGTGCACCGGCGGCGATGCGGTCCGTGAGGCGGTCCTCGGGCCGTTCGCGGACCACCGGGGCGTACTCGCCGCCAACTTCGGCGTGGTCTCCGGCATGGGTGGCAGTCCCGCCACGCTGGAGCGGGACGCCGCCCACGCCGCGTCCCTGGGCGCCACCGAACTCCGGCTCTATCACGCGGGACTGGCCTCCGACGCCGACCTCGCGGCGGTCTCCGGCGCGCTGGGCCGTATCGCCGGAGGAGATGAGGCGTAGCCGGAGGCGTACCGGGGCATGAGACGGCCCGAACCGGATCCCTGAGGGGCGACACCGGCGACGGCGGCCGGAGCACGACGACCGGCGGGCCTGGTCGGGCCCGGTCCGAAGCTCGGAGACGCGGACGTGAAGTCGTACGAGAAGTTCCAGCGGTCCCTGGGCTACGTCGGATCAGACGCCAAGT
>NZ_JBSFVR010000507.1:0-4020 GCF_053592415.1 Streptomyces sp. NPDC002690
CGTTCCCGGCGGGACAGACCTCAGCCCCGCCGGGAACGCACCGCACGGCGGGAAGAGGACGGGTGATTCCGCCTCGGCGTGGATCAGACGCGCTCGGGGTACCCGGGGTACCTGAACGCGTCGGCGTGGCGCGCGCACCAGTCGGCGAAGGTCCGCGGCGCACGGCCGAGCAGTTGTTCGACGGTGTCCGTCCGGAATCCGACGGTGTCGGCGCGCATGAGCCGGAAGCCCTCGGTGAGGGCGTCGGCGAGGGCCTCGGGGGCCCCGTTCGGGAAGCGGGACCGCACGGCCTCGTCCGGTGTGTTCACCGCCCGGACCTCGATGTCGCGGCCGATGGTGCGGGAGATGACGTGGACCTGCTCGGTGACGGTCAGCGCCTCGCCGCCGGTGAGGGCGTAATCCTTGCCCCGGTGACCGTCCTCGGTGAGGACGAGTGCGGCGACCGCGGCGATGTCCGCGGGGTCGATCGGTGCGAAGCGGCCCGGGCCCACCGGGTCGAGGACATGGTTTCCGCCGTGGACGGTAGGGAGCCAGTCGAGGGCGTTGGTCATGAAGCCACCGGGCCGCAGGAACGTGGCGGGTATCGCGGAGGCTCGGACGATCTCCTCGCGCGCGTGGTGCCATCGGGCCATCGCGGGGAGCGGGTCGATGGTGACGTGGAGGGAGGACAGGTGCACGACGTGGCTCACGCCGGCCGCCTCGGCGGCGGCGACGGCCGCCGCGGTGTGATCGGTGCCGATGCCCTGAGTGAGCAGGAAGAGCGCGTCGACGCCGGCGAAGGCCGGAGTCAGTGTCGAGGGTTCCCCCAGGTCGCCGACGAAGCGCTCGGCGCGGCCGGGCAGCGCCGAGGCGCGGGCCGGGTCTCGGACGAGGAGGCGTAACTCAGCCCCTGCGGCGTCGAGTTCGCGGGTCAGTTCGCGGCCGATATTCCCGGTGGCTCCGGTGACCAGTATCATCGGATTCCTTCAAGTCGTTTGCCAGCTAACGAGTGGCGCAGACATTAGCCGGTTAATGATTAGCCGTCAATCGAACTTCGCGCGGCGGTCCTTCCCGGCCGCCCCACCACCGGAAGGCCGCCCCGATGCCCGACTTCCTGGACCTGCACGGCAAGACGTCCAAGGCCCTCCGGGCGCTGGCCGACGCGGCCATGCGGCGCCACGGGCTTCACGTCGGACAGAACCACCTGCTCGCCAGGTTGTGGGAGCGCGACGGCAGCACACCCGGTGAGGTGGCCGCCGCGCTGAACGTGACGACGCCCACTGTCGTCAAGATGGCCGACCGGATGACCGCGGCCGGGCTGCTCACCCGCCGCCGCGACGACCGGGACAACCGGCTGGTCCGCCTCTGGCTGACCGACGCGGGTCGCGCACTGCGCGAGCCGGTGGAGGCGGACCGGCGGTCGATCGAGGAGCAGGTCACCGCGGATCTCACCGAGGCCGAACGCGCCGCCCTCCTGAACGCCCTGGCGAAGGTCCACCGCTCGGCGACCGGACTCCTGAAGGAACCCGCCACCGCCCGGCGGCCCCGGCCGGGCGCGGCCGAGTGACCCGGGACAGGTGACCGGCCGAGTGACCCGGGACAGGTGACCGGCCGAGTGACCCCGGACAGGTGACCGGCCGAGTGACCCCGGACAGGTGACCCGGCGCGGAGGGGCGTGTGCCCGCGTGCCGACCGCGCCGCGCGGAGGGAGGATCGGTGCCGGAGGGCGCCGGATCGGGCCGGGCGGGGCTCTCCTCGGAAGATCCGCGTGCGGATCGGCCCCTCAGCGACAGGAGATCCGAGTGAAGATCGCAGTGGCGGGCGGCACCGGCACGGTGGGGCGGCACGTGGTCGACGTGGTCCGCGAACGGGGCCACGAGGCCGTGGTGCTGTCCCGCTCGAACGGTGTCGACCTGGTCTCCGGCTCCGGTGCGGCCGAGGCGCTCCGGGGAGTCGCGGCGGTCGTGGACGTGACGTCGAAGCAGACCATGTCCGCCAAAGCCTCGACGGAGTTCTTCACCTCGGTGACCCGGAGGCTGCAGGCCTCGGAGCAGGCTGCCGGGGTGGGGCACCACGTCGCGCTGTCGATCGTCGGCGTCGACCGCGCCCCGCACGGCTACTACGCCGGCAAAATGGCCCAGGAGCGGCTGGTCGAGAGCGGCGCGGTGCCGTGGACGATCCTGCGGGCGACGCAGTTCCACGAGTTCGCGGGCCAGATCCATGGGCGGATCAAGGTGGGCCCGCTGGTGGCCGTACCGAGAATGACGTCCGAGCCCGTCGCCGCCCGCGAGGTGGCCGAACGGCTGGTGGAGCTGGCCGCGGGCGCGCCGGCGGGTCGCGTCCCCGACCTGGGCGGGCCGCGCGTCGAGTCGATGTCCGCGATGGTCAGGGCGTACGCGCACCACACGGGCGAGCGCGGCCCGATCGTGGAGGTTCCGCTGCCCGGCGGGATGGGCCGGGCCATGCGGGACGGGAGCCTGGTCACGCGGGAGCCCGCCGACCACGGAACGCTCACCTACGCGCAGTGGCTCTGGCTCCAGCGGCCCACCGTGTGAAGGTGACGCGCGGCTGCCCGCAGGGATCGGGCGGCTGCCCGCCGGGATCGTACCTACGCCCGCCGGGATCGCACGGCTGCCCGCCGGGATCGGGCCTACGCTCGCCGGGATCGGGTCGCGCCCGGTGCACGGCGCCTCAGCGTCCCGGCATGCCCTCGGCCCGCGGCGCGTTCTCGACGATGTGACCGTCGCGGAGCTCCAGGACGCGGTCGGCGAATTCGAGCAGCTGGGGGTCGTGGGTGGCCACGAGCACGGTGACGCCTTCGCTGCGCACCAGGGCGCGCAGCAGCCGCATGACCGCGAGTCCGGTCTCCGCGTCGAGCTGCCCGGTGGGCTCGTCCGCGATCAGCAGCTCGGGACGGTTGGCGAGCGCGCGGGCGATGGCGACGCGCTGCTGCTGACCGCCGGAGAGTTCGCCCGGGCGTTGCCGGGCGTGGTCGCCGAGGCCCACCAGGGAGAGCAGGAGCGCGACCCGCTCCTCGCGTTCGGCGGGGTCGGTGCCGCGCAGCCGCATCGGTACGCCCACGTTCTCCGCCGCGGTCAGGATGGGGAGCAGCCCGAACGACTGGAAGATGAAGCCGATGCGGTCCCTGCGCAGTTCCAGGAGTCCGTCCTCACCCAGGTCCGTGAGGTCGGTGCCGCAGACGGTGATCCGGCCGCCGTCGGGGGTGTCGAGTCCGCCGACGAGGTTGAGCAGAGTGGTCTTGCCCGAGCCCGAGCGGCCTTTGAGGGCGACGAGTTCCCCGC
Organism: Streptomyces sp. NPDC002690; assembly: GCF_053592415.1. Taxonomy (NCBI): domain Bacteria; kingdom Bacillati; phylum Actinomycetota; class Actinomycetes; order Kitasatosporales; family Streptomycetaceae; genus Streptomyces; species Streptomyces sp. NPDC002690. The sequence goes on from NZ_JBSFVR010000507.1 coordinate 3,282, forward strand.
GCGGTACGTCGAAGGAGATTCCCCGCAGGGCGTGCACCGCCGTGGCGCCCGTTCCGTACGAGCGGTGCAGGTCCTCGATCCGGATCATGGGGCCGTCGGCCGGGCTCTCGGCCAGGTGGGTCCCGCTCCGTGCGCCGGTCCTTCGCCTCATCGTCGCTCCCCGTACGTGCGCGCCGCCCCTCGGCGGCAGCCGCAAGTATGTGCGGTAAGCGCTCGGGGAGGCAATGCGCGCACGTCTCGCGGGCGGGGCCGCGGCGGGATCGCCGCTCGCGCGGACGGGAGGTCCGTCCGTCCGTACCGAGAGGCCCCGAAAAGAATCGGGAACGGTCACCGTGTGTCCGGAAATCGGTTCCACCCGAACACATAACGCTCACGATCCCATCTCGATGTGCCGGCCGGTGGTTCTCAGAAGCAGGTCCGCTTGAAACCATCCGAGTACGTACGTGGGGCGTGCGGCTGATGAGGTTTCGGGGGATCGGGTGACGGGGTTCGTCTTTCTGCGGGTGCGCGCGCACCGGCTCCTGCTCTCCGCGGCCCTTCTGGCAATCCTTCTCACCACCTGTGTGCTGGCCGCGCTGGCGGCCTTCTCCGGCTCGATGGGCGACGCCGCCCTCCGGTACACGCTCGCCCACCGTTCCGCCGGACAGTCCTCTCTCGTCGAGCGTCGTCAACTACGAGTTCGGCTACGGCCAGTCGTACACCGACTTCGACATCAAGGCGCAGCAGGTCAAGGCCGACG
>NZ_JBSFVR010000508.1:0-4020 GCF_053592415.1 Streptomyces sp. NPDC002690
GCTCTGCCACCCCGTGGACACCTTCGGCATCCGGATCGAGCACGGCGGCCGGTCCCTCGCCCGGCCGGTCCCGCCGGCCAGAGGGGGTGTCATGCCGCGCCCTCCCGTTCGGCTCCGGTGACGGCCGGGTCGTGGTGCGGCCGGCCGGCCCGGGGGGCGTCCGCCACCGGGAGGGGGCGGGGCCGGACGGATCGTCGCGGCGCGGCGGTGCTGCGGAGTGACGAGCGGGCGGCGAGGGCGCGTACCAGTCCGTCCAGGGCGACCGTGGCGCGGCGGGCGTGGGAGACGACCGCGCGCCGGTGGAGCACGGCGTAGCCGTCCGCCTCGATGGCGTCGAGGATGCCGCCGTACAGCACGAACGCGGTGCGGATGCAGGGGCGTGACTCGGGGGCGAGCAGGGCGATGCCGGGCAGTGCTCGCCGGTAGATCTCACGGTTGTACGCGGCGGCGGCCCGCAGCGCGGAGGTGATGCGCGGGTCGCGGACGCCCGACGCCCTGCTGTGCAGCAGGAGTTCGCGGTCGACGCCGTGCGCGGCGAGCAGGTCGTCCGGGAGGTGGACGCGGCCCCGGTCGAGGTCCTCGCCGACGTCCCGGAGGAAGTTGCTGAGCTGGAAAGCGACGCCCAGGTCGGCGGCGTACGGGGCGGCCTCCTCACGCGGCCCGAGCGTACCGAGGACGGGGAGCATCTGGAGGCCGATCACGGCGGCCGATCCGTGGGTGTACCCGCCGAGTTCGTCCCAGGAGGCGTACTCGGTCACCGTGAGGTCGCTGCGCATGGAGGCCATGAAGTCGGTGAAGTGGCGGTGGTCGATGCCGTACACGTCGGCGGTGTGGACCACTGCCCGGATCACCGGTTCTTCGGTGGTGCCGTGTGCGAGGCCCTCGGCGAGCCGCTGTTCGAAGGCGAGCAGCGCACGTGCGCGTTCGTCGGGGGTCGCGTCGGTGTCCAGGTCGTCCACGATGTCGTCGGCCCGGCGGGCGAAGCCGTAGAGGGCGTGCACCGCGGGACGGCGGTCGGCCGGGAGCAGCCGGGTGGCGAGGAAGTACGTCCTGCCGTGGCGTGCGTTGAGCCTCCGGCAGGTGGCGTACGCGGCGCGCAGGGCGGGGTCGTGGATGGCTGCCGCGTCGAGTTCACGGGCGGTCATGCGGAGGTGCCTTTCGGTACGGGGCGCGGGGTGGCGGTGACGGTGACGGTGACGGGCCTGGGCCGCACGGTCGGAGGCGGACCGGTGATCCGGGCGGCGGCGAGCTTGCCGGAGATGAGGACGGTCGGCACGCCGACGCCTGGGGTGGTGCCGCAGCCGGCGAGGACGGCGTTGGTGGTGCCGCGCACGAGGTTGCGGGGCCTGAAGGGGCCGGTCTGCGGGAAGGTGTGGGCGGCCGAGAACGGGGTTCCGGCGGCGTGTCCCTGGGCGGTCCAGTCGACCGGGGTGACCAGGCACTCCTCCTCGATGGCGGCACCGAGCCCGGCGAGGCCCCGGCGTTCGAGTTCGCTCAGCAGGCTGTCCCGGTAGCGGGGGGCCAGTTCGTCCCAGGTGCGCGCGCAGGGGCCGATGTCGGTGTTCGGGCAGGGGGCGAGGACGTAGTGGAGGTGCTTACCGGGCGGTGCGAGCGCCGGATCTCCGGCGGTGGGGCGGGTGATGAGCAGTGAGGGGTCGGTCATCAGGGAGCCGGTGCGGGTGAGTTCGTGGAAGGTGCCCTTCCAGGCCCGGCCGAACGAGAGGGTGTGGTGGGCGAGTCCGGGCCAGGTACGGTCCGTCCCGGCGTGCAGGACCACGGCGGACGGCGAGTGCCGCAGCCCGCCCGGCCTGCGGGGGGTGCGGCCGAGCAGCCGGTAGCTGACGGGCAGGTCCGGGGTGAGGACGACCGCGTCGCACGGGATGCGGCCCCGGTCGGTGACGACGGCGGTGACCCGGTCGCCGGAGCGCTCCAGGCTGCTGACGGACTCGTCGTAGCGGAACGCCGCACCGGCTTCGGCGGCCGAGTCCGCCAGGGCTCTGGGGAGCGCGTGCATCCCGCCTCGTGGGAAGTACACCCCGGCGACCGTGTCCATGTAGGCGATGACGGCGTATGCGGCGAGCGCTCGGGCCGGGGGCACCCCGGCGTACAGGGCCTGGAAGGAGAAGACGCGGCGCAGGCGTTCGTCGCTCAGGTAGCGGCCGATCCGCGCGTCGAGCCGGCCGAAGCCGCCGAGCGCGGCAAGACGTGCCAGGTCGGGGTGGAGGAGTTGGAACGGCGAGTCGAAGTTGGCGTCGATGAAGCGGCGCATCTGGACGGCGTAGAGGCGTTCCAGCCACCGGCGCAGACGGCGGTAGCCGAGCGCTTCGTGGCCGCCCGCGAACTCCTCCACGGCGGCCTCCATCGCCGCCGGTTCGGTGTGCACGTCGAGGGTGGACCCGTCGGCGAACCAGGCGCGGTAGGCGGGGTGGAGCGGGATCAGGTCGAGCCGGTCGGCGAGCCGGTGTCCGACGGCGGCGAACGCCTCCTCGACGAGGTCGGGCATGGTGAGCACGGTGGGGCCGGTGTCGATGCGGTAGCCGCCGCGCTCCAGCAGACCGGCACGTCCGCCCGGTGTGGGGTCGCGTTCGACGACGGTGACCCGCCGCCCGGCGCCGAGCAGATGGAGGGTCGCCGACAGGCCGGCGAGACCGGCGCCGATCACCACGACGTGGTCGGTGCGCCCGGGGACGGTCCTCATCGGGTGGTGCCTCCTTCGTGGCCGGGGCCGAAGCCGAAGCCGGGGCCGGTTACGGACGGTGGGCCGGGGGGTGGGACGGGAGGCCCGGACGGCGGCGGGGTGCGCCCGCTCGCGGCCTCCCGCAGCAGCAGGATCAGCCGGCGGGCGCCCTCCGCGTGGAGTCCGGCGAGGTCGAGGCGGGCTTCGGCCTCGGCGGCGAGCCGGTCCGCCCGGTGTTCGACGGCGGCGCGCGCGCCGCTCCGGGTGAGCGCTTCCCTTACCCGGGCGAGGCCTTCGTCGGTGAGGGCGGGGTCGCCCACGCCGGCGTCCAGGACCGCGAGCACGGCGGTGTCGCCCGCCGCCTCGGCGCGCTCCCGGGCGACGGCCACCAGGTAGGTGGGCTTGCCGTCGCGGAGGTCGCCGCCGGAGGGTTTCCCGGTGACCGCCGGGTCTCCGAACGCACCGAGCAGGTCGTCGCGGAGCTGGAAGGCGGTGCCCGCGCTGCGGCCCGCCGCACGGAGGGCGGCGGTCGTACGGTCGTCGGCGCCCGCCAGCGCGGCGCCCAGCGCGAGGGGGCGCTCCACGGAGTAGAGGGCGCTCTTGAGGCAGGCGGTCCGCAGGGCGTGCGCGGCGGTTCGGGTGACCGCCGCCTGTCCGTGCAGGTCGAGGTACTGGCCGGCCACCATCTCGGTGCGCATCGCCCGCCAGATCGTGAGGACCCGGGTCCGGGTGGCAGGGTCCATCGGGACGGCGGTGACGGTGTCGTCCGCCCACGCGAGCGCGAGGTCACCGACGAGGACGGCGGCCGAGGTGCCGAACGCGGTGTCCGGGGGTCCACCGGGGACGCCCGCCAGCTCGACGTGGACGGCGGGGCGGCCCCGGCGCAGTGGGGAGCCGTCCATCACGTCGTCGTGGACCAGGGCACAGGTCTGGATGAGTTCGAGTGCGACGCCGAGGCGCAGCGCCGCGCCGACGGTGTCCGCGCCGCCGCCGCAGGCCCGCATCGCCCACCAGAGGAAGCGGGGCCGGGCCCGTTTGCCGCCGCCGAGGGTGAAGTCGGCGACCCGCTGGGCCACGTCCCGGGCGAAGACGTCGTCGATGGCGGTCGCCTCGGCGAGGTGGTCCCGGAGCACCGCGCGGGCGGTACGCAGGACGGCTCCGGCCACGTCCGCGTCGACGGTCTCGGCCGTCTCGGCGGATTCGGCCGTCTCGGCGGATTCGGCCGTCTCGGCGGATTCGAGCGGGTCGAGGGGTTCGCCGGCTCGCGCCCCGGGCCCGGGTGCCTACACGCAGGACGGCCGCACCCGCACCATCGACGCCGACTACTGCGTCGCGGCGCTGCC
>NZ_JBSFVR010000509.1:0-4014 GCF_053592415.1 Streptomyces sp. NPDC002690
GAAGGAAGAACACCACATGGACAGACGTGCACTGATGCTGGCGACCGGCGGACTCCTGGGTGGCGTCGGTATGGCCGGGGGCCCGCGTGCTCACCGTGCGTGCGCGACGGACCGGCCCGCGACCTGCGCGCGGGCTGCCCGGGACCGTCCCCGGCCGCTGCCCGCAGACACCCGCGGTGCCGCCCCGGCAGCCGGGAGCTGACTGCCGGCCCGCCCCGGCGGGCGCCCGGTGACGGCCGCCGACGGGCCCCGGCGCCCGCTGGGCCAGGCGGCCGGATCTGCGCCGTTTCGACCGTTGTCAGGGTGAGGACCTAATCTGTGACGCGTGACTTCGCCTGCCGATACGGACAACGCCGCGCCCCAGTTCAGCGTGGGCCCGCGGCCCGCACCGGGCCCGGCCGCCGACGAGGGGCTCGCCCGGCGGCTCCGCGCGCTCGCCTGCACCGCGCCGCTGCACGATCTCGACGTGCGCAAGGCCAACCTCGCGGGTGAGTACACCGTCTACTCGATGGCCGAGGTCGCCCTCGCCGCGATCGACGTGGTCACCCTGAACATGGACTTCGACACCGGCGCCGACCACGAACAGATAGTGACCAGACTGCTGCCCCGGGTCCACGCCCAGGCCCCCGACCGCCCCGCCGTCGAGCACGAGCGGGTCGCCCGATGGGTGCTGGACAACCTCATCAACGTCGGCAGCGTCGACCGCGGGTTCCGCGCGGTCTACGGCACCTTCGGACCCGACGGCGTGTACGTCCGCAGGGACTACGACTTCAAGCTCGTCGAAGAGGTCCCCGGCCACGGCGGCACCGTCTTCCTCCGCGCGACCGACGAGGCCGTCAACGTCCTCGTCGGCGCTCTGGACACCGACGTCACCAGCGCGCAGATCGCCGCAGAGGTCAAGCTGGAGGCGCTGGTCAGCCGGGGCCGCCTCGCCGACGCGCAGCTCGCCGCCGAACAGGCCCGCTACCGCACCGTGCAGTACGCCGAGACGCTCCGCCGCACGCTGGAGGCGACCCGCCGTAACGTCCGCGCCGTCGACTGGCTCAACGCCGTCCCCGACATGATCGCCGAGGCGCTCGACCACGTCGCCGACCGCTACCGCCACGAGAACGCGATCCTCACCAACATCCGCAAGGCGCGCGACGAGGCCGAGGAACCCGAGAACAAGCGCCGGGCGGCGGAACTCGTCGACATCGTCAAGGACTGCATCCGTCGCCACACCCAACTCCAGTCCCGGCTCCTCGAAGCCGGGCCGCTCTTCCGCGCCGAACAGGACCGGCAGGCCTTCGCCACCCCGGCCTCGCGCACCGGCCTCGACCTCTACGGGCAGCTCCTCGCCCCGATCCTGCCGCTCCCCGTCGAACAGTCCATCCGGGCCACCGACGCCTTCTTCGCCCGGGGCACCGGACTGCGCACCCCCACCTCCGTACGCGTCGGCGACCTCGTCGACCTGCTGCTCTCCCCGCCCGTGGAGCGCGAACACCTGGGCGTCGAGATGCCCGAGCCCGACCTGATCGCCACCCCCGACGACAGCCGGTTCAGCGAGGACCAGCTCGCCCGTGCGATGGTCCTGCTCGACCTGGAGTACGACGCCCCCCGCCGGCTCTCCGGACTGCTGGCCGAGGCCCGTGCCACCGGCGACGACGACCTGCCGTACCTGGTGGCCCTGCTGGCGGTCCACGCGGCGAGCCCGCCGGTCGGCACCGCCTACCGCCAGGGCGAGCGGCGCCTGCTGTTCGCCGTGGACGACGGCACCGAGCTCGACGACCCCCAGTACGGCGGCGCCGACCTCATCGTGGGGACCGCCCTGCTCGACGCGGCCGGCATGGCCGCCGACCGCAAAGAGGCGTCATGAGCGCCCCGCAGGCCGGAGCCCCGGACCACCTCGTCTTCTTGTCCGTACCGAAGCAACTCCGCACCGAGGAGCCCCAGCAGTGAGCGACCACCGCGCCGAGCACACCGACGCGTGGGACGAACCCGCCGTCACCCCCGCCGTGGAGCCCGCTCCCGCCCCCGGGCAGGCGTCCGTCACCCCGGCCGACGCCGCCGACGCCGCGCGCCTGGTCTCCTTCGGACTCCAGCCCAAACTGGTGCCGGCCCGGGACGCCGAGTACGCCGACCTGCTGCGCCGCTACCGCGAGGAACCCGCCTTCGGACGGCTCGCGGACGCCGTCGCCACCGGCCTCGGCCTGGTCGTCCTGGAGGTCTCCACCCGCGCCGGCATGGCCGTCACCGCCGACGAGGACTCGGTCTTCGCCGTACGGATGGGTGACTACGCCCGCCGCGCCTCCTCCGACGCGGCCGACCGGTTCCTGCACGGCCTCGCCCACCTCGCCGTCGCCGCCATGGCCTACCCCCGGCCCGAGGACCTCGCAGACGACGCGTACATCGGCCGCATCACCGTCAACGGCGTCGACGCGTTCGTCCGCCAGGCGTGCCTGCGGCTGGAGGAACGCGCCGCCGAGCAGGGCGAGAACACCGACCCCACGAGCGACGCCCCCGGGCTCGAAGCCGGCTGGCGGGTCTACGCCCGCCGCAGCGCGACAGGCGCCACCAAGGACGCCCGCCGCCTCGCCGGATCGACCACCGGCATCATCGGCAAGGCCGCCGCCTTCCTCACCGACTCCGGCTTCCTCCAGCGCACCGGCGACGACGCGGGCGGCACTTACCGCACCACCGCGCGCTACCAGCTCCAGGTACGCGACATGGCGGGCAGCGCCGCCATGGCCGAACTGCTGGAGCTCGGGGTCGTCCCCGTCACCGACGGCAGCGCGACCCTGCTGCCACCGCGCGACACCGACGACCTGGAGCTCGCGGCCGACGCCGGCCTTCCCTTCCACGGCTGACGAGCCCACTACCGAGTTCCACCTGTTCTGCCCGTTCCGCTTCACGAACGACGAGAGTCCGCCGCCATGTACGAGTTGTCCCGGGTCCGCCTCTACTCCATCGGACCGGCCGGTGCCCGCTACGCCGACACCGTTCTCGATCTGCGCGGCGTCGGAGCGCCCGTACCCGAACCCGCTCCGGCACAGGCCGAGTTCTTCGAGGACGAACCCGTCGGCCCGCCGCGCAGGCCCGCGCCCGCCGGCGTCCTCTTCCTGGAGAACGGTGGCGGCAAATCCGTCCTGCTGAAGCTGATCTTCTCGGTGATGCTGCCCGGCCACCGCAACACCCTCGGCGGCGCCAGCTCCGGCGTGCTCCGCAAGTTCCTGCTCGCCGACGACTGCGGGCACGTCGCCCTGGAGTGGCAGCACACCCTCACCGGCGAATGCGTCGTCGTCGGCAAGGTCAGCGAGTGGCGCGGCCACCAGGTCTCCAACGACCCGCGCCGGTTCGCCGAGGCCTGGTACTCCTTCCGCCCCGGGCCCGGGCTCAGCCTCGACAACCTCCCCGTAGCCGAGGCCACCACCGTCGGCCGCCCCGCCGAGGGCACCTCCGGCGCCCGGGGACGACGCCGCACCATGAAGGGGTTCCGCGACGCCCTCACCGACGCCGGAAAGTTCTACCAGCACCTCGACGTGCACTGGGAAGAGATCCACGACCGGTGGAACGAACACCTCGGCGACCTCGGACTCGACCCCGAACTCTTCCGCTACCAGCGCGAGATGAACGCCGACGAGGGCGAGGCCGCCGGACTCTTCGCGGTCAAGAAGGACTCCGACTTCACCGACCTGCTGCTGCGGGCGGTGACCGACACCCGTGACACCGACGGCCTCGCCGACCTCGTCAGCGGCTTCGGCAACAAGCTCGGCCGCCGGGCCGAACTCACCGCCGAACGCGACTTCACCGCCGGTTCCGCCGACCTCCTCGGGCGGATCGTCGAAGCCACCGCCGCCCGCTCCCGCAGCCGGGACGTCCACGCCGGAGCGGAACGCCGCACCCGCACCCTCGCGCGACGCCTCTTCGCCCGCGCCACCGAGGGGATCGATCACATCACCGAGGAGAAGCACCTTCCCGCGACGATCACGCCGCCGGGCGGAGAGGGCAACACCTACACCCTGGTGGCCGTCTCGG
>NZ_JBSFVR010000510.1:0-4011 GCF_053592415.1 Streptomyces sp. NPDC002690
CCGTCCCGCGGGCGCGCGGTCGTGTTTCGGACGGGCGCGATCCGCCCGCCCGGACGGGAGCGTCCGGTCAGCCGACGCGGACCACGTCCACGTCGGTCGCCTTCACGAATCCGACGCGGTGGCCGATCTGGACGGTCACGTACTTCTGTCCGCCCGTGAAGTACGTATGGTCGTACGGGGTCGACGCGTCGATCGTCGGCGCGTAGTAGTAGCCGGTCGGAGCCTCGCCGCCACCGGGGAAGGACTGTCCCGCCTTGATCGTGTAGACGAGCGGCGAGCCGGTGCGGGGCGTGAAGCCGGCCGGGTAGTCGGCCGCGTCCGGGTAGGCGACGCCGTAGACGGGGACGTCGCTCCGGCCCGCCTTCGGCCGGACGACCGTGCCCTTCGTGGGTACGGTGACACGTGTACCGGCGGGAGTGCTGAGCCAGGCCTTCTGGCCGTACCACCAGATCGCGGTCCAGCCGGGCACGCGTTCGGCTACGACGGCCTGCTGGCTCGCGCTGATCTTGCTGCCCCAGTCGGCGGCGCAGTCGGTGCCCGCCGAACCGTCCGGGTGCAGGCCCGGGTCGGAGAAGAGCGGGGCGTCGGCAGAGGGCGCGGTGCGCAGGGGGACGGCGCTGCTGCCCTGGAGCGGGAGGTCGACGCCCTTCTCGCAGTCGCGGAACTCCTGTTCGTTGCGTCGGAAGTCCGGTGCGACGGTGACGAGTTCGCTCTTCTTCGGGCCGGAGGGCCGGGTCTGTTCGCCGAGGAGGGCCATGAAGCGGGTCCAGTCCCAGTAAGGGCCCGGGTCCCAGTGCATGCTCGTGGTCCCGGCGGCGCTGGTGGGCGGGACGCCGTCGTGGCCGAGGATGTGCTGCCGGTCGAGCGGGATGTCGTACCGCGCGGCGAGGTGGGCGACCAGCTTGGCGGTGGAGCGGTACATCGCGTCGGTGTACCAGGCGGCTCCGTCGGCGGCGAAGCCCTCCTGTTCGATGCCGATGGAGTGGGTGTTGATGTACCAGTTGCCCGCCTGCCAGGCGATGTCCTTGGTCTTGACCATCTGGGTGACGTGCCCGTCCGAGGAGCGGACGACGTAGTGGGCGGACGTCTTGTTGAGCGGGTTCTGGAAGGTTCTGATGGTTCCGTCGAAGTCGACCTCGGTGTCGTGCAGCACGATGAACTTGATCGCGTTGCTCGTCGGCCGTTCCGCGGTGTCGTAGTTGCCGTACGTCTGCTTGTCGGCCGGATCGCCGGTCTGCTGGTAGGCCGCCGGCACCCAGTCGCAGGCGAGGCTGCGCGGGCACTCGGGGCGCACGCCTTCGGCGTGGGCGGCCGGGGCGAGCAGGGCGGTGCACAGCGCGCCGGCCGTGATCAGCGCGAGCGCGAGCCTGGACCTCTTCTTCGACGTCATGACAACCCTTCTGGGAGCGGGACTTCCTGTGCCGTGGGCGAGTCGATCTCTCGTACCGTCGTGGCGGCACACTCTCCGACCATGAATGACGGCACGTCAAGAGCGTTGTACAGAGCGGCAGATGAGCCAGTGGTGCAGACCACTGGCGGTCGCCGTGACCTGCGGCGGGCGGGAGCGGCCGGAGCCTGTGACGGGTTTCGTTACCGGAGTTTTACTGCACCGGGGAGAGACCGTCGTGATTATGCGACTTATGACCGGTGTGCGTAGCCCGGATGGCCGAGGGGTAGTGCTGGCGCGCAAGACGGGTCCGCGCGAAAGGCGCGCGGAGTCTCCTGGAAAGGCCCGACGCACATGGCACAGCCCTTCTCGTTGCCGGACTTCTACGTCCCGTATCCGGCACGGCTCAGCCCGCATCTGGAGGAGGCGCGGCGTCACACCAAGGTGTGGGCCCGCTCCATGGGGATGCTGGAGGGGTCCGGCATCTGGGACGAGAAGGACCTGGAAGCGCACGACTACGCGCTGCTGTGCGCGTACACCCACCCCGACTGCTCGCCGGAGGCGTTGTCCCTGGTCACCGACTGGTACGTGTGGGTGTTCTTCTTCGACGACCACTTCCTGGAGCTGTTCAAGCGCACCCCGGACCGCGACGGCGCGAAACGATACCTCGAACGTCTGCCCGCCTTCATGCCGATGGAGCGGGGCGCGGCGACGCCCGACCCGGTCAACCCGGTCGAGGCGGGGCTCGCGGATCTGTGGGCCCGCACGGTGCCGGGCATGTCGGACGCGTGGCGGGCGAGGTTCGCCGAGGCGACCGAGAACCTGCTCAACGAGTCCCTGTGGGAGCTCGCGAACATCAACGAGGGGCGGATCGCCAACCCCGTCGAGTACATCGAGATGCGCCGCAAAGTGGGAGGCGCCCCCTGGTCGGCCGGGCTGGTCGAGTACGCGGCGAACGCCGAGGTTCCCGAGGCGGTGGCGGACGCCCGGGCCCTGCGGGTCCTGCGCGACGCCTTCTCCGACGGCGTGCACCTGCGCAACGACCTCTTCTCCTACCAGCGCGAGGTGGAGGACGAGGGCGAGAACAGCAACGGGGTTCTGGTGCTGGAGAAGTTCCTCGACTGCTCGACCCAGGAGGCCGCCGAGGCGGTCAACGACCTGCTCACCTCCCGGCTCCAGCAGTTCGAGAACACGGTACTGACCGAACTCGGTCCGCTCTGCGCGAGCAGGGGGCTCGATCCGGCGGAAACCGCCGCCGTCCTCGCGTACGTGAAGGGGCTCCAGGACTGGCAGTCCGGCGGGCACGAATGGCATCTGCGCTCCAGCCGCTACATGAACGACGGTGGCTCGAAGGCCGCTTCGGGCCGTCTGGGGATGTCGGGCCTGTTCGGCACGGCCGCCGCGTCGATCCGCTTCACCGCCCGCTCGGAGACGGCCCGGCTACGGGGTCACAGTCATGTGCCGCACCAGCGGGTCGGTCCCTCCCTGATCCCGGACCTGCGGCTGCCGTTCGGTACCACGCTCAGTCCCCATCTCGACGGGGCGCGGGTGCGGGTCGTCGACTGGGCGCGCCGGATGGGAATCCTGGAGGAGCAGCCGGGGGTGCCCGGCTCGCACATCTGGGACGAGGACCGGATCGTCGCGATCGACCTCCCGCTCTGCGCGGCGGGCATCCATCCGGACGCCTCACCCGAGGAGCTGGACCTCTCCTCGGCGTGGCTGGCCTGGGGCACGTACGGCGACGACTGGTTCCCGGTGGTGCACGGACGCACCCGTGATCTGGCGGGGGCGCGGCTGGCCAACGAACGGCTCTCGCTCTTCATGCCGTTGGACGGGACGGGGACGGGCGTACCGGAGCCGGTCAACGCGCTGGAACGTTCACTCGGGGACCTGTGGCGGCGGACCGCGGGCCCGATGGACGAGGAGGGACGGCGGGCCTTCCGGTACGCGATCGAGTCGATGACGGAGAGCTGGCTGTGGGAGCTGGCGAACCAGGCGCAGAACCGTATCCCCGACCCGGTGGACTACATCGAGATGCGGCGCATGACCTTCGGGTCGGACCTCACGATGGCCCTGTGCCGGCTGGCGCACGGGAAGAAGGTGCCGCCGGAGATCTACCGCAGCGGTCCGTTGCGGTCGCTGGAGAACGCGGCGGCGGACTACGGGGCGCTTCTCAACGACCTGTTCTCCTACCAGAAGGAGATCGAGTACGAGGGGGAAGTGCACAACGGGGTCCTGGTCGTGCAGAACTTCTTCGGCGTCGACTACCCGACGGGGGTGGCGATCATCCACGATCTGATGAACGGACGACTGAGGCAGTTCGAGCATGTCGCTGAGGTGGAACTGCCCCTGCTGTACGACGACTTCGCACTGGACGCGGAGTCCCGCGAGGTGCTCGCCGGTTATGTGCGCGAGCTCCGGCACTGGATGGCGGGCATCCTGATCTGGCACCGGGGCTGCCGCCGGTACCGCGAGGAGGACCTGCGCAGGGAGAACGCCGCCCGGTCGCCGTGGGGCCTGCTGACCGGTCCGTCCGGGTTCGGCACGTCGGCTGCGCGGATCGCCTCGCTGATGGCGGGGGCGGTGGGCGTGCGGGGATAGCGGGGGCGGGGCCGTGCGGTGGG
>NZ_JBSFVR010000511.1:0-4000 GCF_053592415.1 Streptomyces sp. NPDC002690
TGTAGCCGCGGCCCCACTGCATGCCGAAGCCGTAGAGCCGGTCGAGCTCGGACTGGAATCCGTAGACGAACTTGACCTCTCGGCGCACGATCAGCCCGGCTTCGGTGGTCGTCCCGGCGGCCCCGGTGGCCGTGGTGGCACACAGGGTGCGTTCGGCCGTCCCGGCGGTCCGGCGCGTCGTGGTCGCAAGTCGAAGCGGCAGAGGCGCCAGGAGTACGAGGCCATGCAGGCCCCGTCGGTCGGCGGCGTCATGCTGCCGCGCGGCAACGGACAGGCCGTCCGTCTGTCGCGTGGTGCCTCGCTCACCGACTTCGCCGAGAAGATCGGCGCCAACCCGGCGTCGCTCGTCGGCGTGATGATGAACCTCGGCGAGATGGTCACCGCCACGCAGTCCGTCTCCGACGAGACGCTGAAGCTCCTCGCGGACGAGATGAACTTCGTCCTGGAGATCGTCAGCCCGGAGGAGGAGGACCGCGAGCTGCTCGAGTCCTTCGACATCGAGTTCGGCGAGGACGAGGGTGGCGAGGAAGCACTCATCGCCCGTCCGCCGGTCGTGACCGTCATGGGTCACGTCGACCACGGTAAGACCCGACTGCTGGACGCGATCCGCAAGACGAACGTCGTCGCGGGCGAGGCCGGCGGCATCACCCAGCACATCGGTGCCTACCAGGTCTCCGCCGAGGTCAACGGCGAGGACCGGAAGATCACCTTCATCGACACCCCGGGTCACGAGGCGTTCACCGCCATGCGTGCACGTGGTGCGAAGTCGACCGACATCGCGATCCTCGTGGTGGCGGCCAACGACGGTGTGATGCCCCAGACGATCGAGGCGCTGAACCACGCCAAGGCGGCCGACGTGCCGATCGTGGTCGCGGTCAACAAGATCGACGTCGAAGGTGCCGACCCGGTCAAGGTGCGCGGTCAGCTCACCGAGTTCGGTCTGGTGGCCGAGGAGTACGGCGGCGACACCATGTTCGTCGACATCTCCGCCAAGCAGGGTCTGAACATCGACTCCCTGCTGGAGGCCGTGGTCCTCACCGCCGACGCCTCGCTCGACCTGCGGGCCAACCCGGAGCAGGACGCGCAGGGTATCGCCATCGAGTCCCACCTCGACCGCGGTCGCGGTGCCGTCGCCACCGTCCTGGTGCAGCGAGGCACGCTGCGGGTCGGCGACACGATGGTCGTGGGCGACGCCTACGGCCGAGTCCGCGCCATGCTCGACGACAAGGGCGAGAACGTCGAGGAAGCGGGTCCGTCGACCCCCGTCCTCGTCCTCGGTCTCACCAACGTCCCGGGTGCCGGCGACAACTTCCTGGTCGTCGACGAGGACCGCACGGCCCGGCAGATCGCCGAGAAGCGTGCGGCCCGCGAGCGCAACGCCAACTTCGCCCGCAAGGGTGTCCGGTTCTCCCTGGAGAACCTCGACGAGGCGCTCAAGGCCGGTCTGGTCCAGGAACTCAACCTCATCATCAAGGGCGACGCGTCCGGTTCGGTGGAGGCTCTCGAGTCCTCGCTGCTCCAGCTCGACGTCGGCGACGAGGTCGACATCCGCATCCTGCACCGCGGTGTGGGTGCGGTCACCGAGTCGGACATCAACCTGGCGACCGGCTCCGACGCCATCGTGATCGGCTTCAACGTGCGTGCCGCAGGGCGCGCGCAGCAGATGGCCGAGCGCGAAGGCGTGGACGTCCGGTACTACTCGGTCATCTACCAGGCGATCGAAGAGATCGAAGCGGCCCTCAAGGGCATGCTCAAGCCGGAGTACGAAGAGGTCGAGCTCGGTACGGCGGAGATCCGCGAGGTCTTCCGCTCGTCCAAGCTCGGCAACATCGCCGGTGTCCTGGTCCGGTCGGGCGAGGTCAAGCGCAACACCAAGGCGCGCCTGCTCCGCGACGGCAAGGTCATCGCGGAGAGCCTCAACATCTCCGGTCTGCGCCGCTTCAAGGACGACGTCACCGAGATCCGCGAAGGCTTCGAGGGCGGTATCAACCTCGGAAACTTCAACGACATCAAGATCGACGACGTCATCGCGACGTACGAGATGCGCGAGAAGCCGCGAGGCTGACCCGTACCTCAACAGTCGGGGCCGATCGGCGGAAGGTAATTCCGTCGATCGGCCCCGGCCGTTCCGTGTACGGTTCTTGTGTCCCTGCCACGCGTGAGCAGGGCGCGAACCCGAACCGGCGGGACATCCGGACATCCATGTATGTGGGGACTCTGTCCTTCGATCTGCTCCTCGGCGACGTACGGTCGTTGAAGGAGAAGCGTTCCGTCGTCCGGCCGATCGTCGCCGAGCTCCAGCGCAGATTCGCGGTGAGCGTGGCGGAGACGGGCGATCAGGATCTCCATCGCAGGGCCGAAATCGGCCTCGCCGTGGTCTCCGGGGAAACCCGGCACCTCACAGACGTGCTGGACCGGTGCGAGCGACTCGTCGCCGGCCGGCCGGAAGTGGAGCTGCTGTCCGTACGGCGGCGGCTGCACAGCGACGAAGACGATTGAGCAAGGCAGAAGGAGACGGACCAGTGGCCGACAACGCGCGGGCGAAGAAGCTGGCGGACCTCATCCAGCAGGTGGTCGCCGAGAAACTGCAGCGCGGGGTCAAGGACCCCCGGCTGGGTACCCATGTGACGATCACGGACACCCGCGTCACGGGTGACCTGCGGGAGGCCACGGTCTTCTACACGGTTTACGGCGACGACGAGGACCGGGCCAGCGCGGCGGCCGGCCTGGAGAGCGCCAAGGGCGTTCTGCGGTCGGCGGTCGGAGCGGCGGCGGGGACGAAGTTCACCCCCACCCTCACCTTCGTGGCGGACGCCCTGCCGGGCAACGCCAAGGCGATCGAGGACCTCCTCGACCAGGTGCGGGCCTCGGACGCCAAGGTGCGCGAGGCGTCCTCGGGCGCCACGTACGCGGGCGGTGCCGACCCGTACCGCAAGCCGGAGGACGAGGACGACACCTCCGCATGACAGAGCAGATCAAGACGCCGGACGGCCTTGTCATCGTCGACAAGCCGTCCGGCTTCACGTCGCACGACGTCGTCGCCAAGATGCGCGGCATCGCCCGCACCCGGCGCGTCGGCCATGCCGGCACGCTGGACCCGATGGCGACCGGGGTGCTGGTGCTCGGCGTGGAACGCGCCACCAAGCTGCTCGGTCACCTCGCGCTCACCGAGAAGGAGTACCTCGGTACGATCCGGCTCGGCCAGGACACCGTCACCGACGACGCCGAGGGCGAGATCACCTCGTCCACCGACGCCTCGAAGGTCACCCGTGAGGGCATCGACGCCGGTATCGCCGCGCTGACGGGGCCGATCATGCAGGTCCCGTCCAAGGTCAGCGCCATCAAGATCGACGGCAAGCGGTCGTACGCGCGGGTACGCGGCGGCGAGGAGTTCGAGATCCCGGCCCGTCCGGTGACGGTCTCCTCGTTCCGGCTGTACGACGTCCGCGAGGCGGTCGCCGAGGACGGCACCCCGGTGCTGGACCTGGTCGTCTCCGTGGTCTGCTCGTCGGGGACGTACATCCGGGCCCTCGCCCGGGACCTCGGCGCCGGGCTCGGCGTCGGCGGGCACCTGACCGCCCTGCGGCGCACCCGGGTCGGCCCGTACGGCATCGACGCCGCCCGGACGCTCGACCAGCACCAGCAGGAGCTGACCGTGATGCCGGTGGCCGAGGCCGCCGCCTCGGCGTTCCCGCGCTGGGACGTGGACGAGAAGCGCGCCAAGCTGCTTCTCAACGGGGTCCGGCTGGACATGCCGGCGTACCCGCCGGGGCCGGTCGCGGTCTTCGGACCGGACGGCGCCTTCCTCGTGCTGGTGGAGGAGGAGAAGGGCAAGGCCAAGAGCCTCGCCGTCTTCGCCTGAGCGGTGCGGGCCGGCTGTGCGGGCGGGCCGTCACCGGCTCTCGCACGGTGTTGCCGGTAGGCGTTGTCGCGTGCGGCGTTTCCCCGTACCGCCTTCTTCGCGCGGCCTGTCTTCCGTCCGGTGCGCACCGGACGGAAG
>NZ_JBSFVR010000512.1:0-3987 GCF_053592415.1 Streptomyces sp. NPDC002690
AGCCGGGGCGGATCGAGGTGTTGACCTCGGCCGGGTACCAGACCAGGTCCGACTCGTGTCCGGCGAGCGCGGCCCGGCTGCCCAGGTCGCGACACGATGGCGGCGAGCGGCTTCCTCGCGGGCACCGAAGAGCCTTCGAGCGTCCGCGCGCAGTACACGAAGGACATCGAGAACGCCTCGCGGCTGCTGGTGAAGGCGGCGGCGAACACGGAGGCCGGCACCTCCTCCGGCCGCGAGATCCGCACGATGAACGAGCTCCTCCCGGTCTACACCGGCCTGGTCGAACGGGCCCGCGCCAACAACCGCCTCGGGCTCCCGCTGGGCGGCGCCTACCTCCGGTACGCCAACCAGAAGATGAGCGGCGAACTCCTCCCCGCCGCCGAGCGGTTGTACGTGGCGGAGACCGGCCGGCTCGACGCGGACCAGCGCGAAGCCCGGCAGTGGCCGCTGGTCGCCCTCGCCGCCGGGTTCCTGGCGCTGGCGGTGCTGGTCTGGGCCCAGCGCCGCGACTACCGCCGGACCAACCGGGTCTTCAGTCGCGGGCTGCTCGCCGCGACCGCCGCGACCGCCGCCGTACTGGTGTGGCTGGCCGTCGGCCAGACGCTGGCCAGGACGGAGCTGCACGACGCCATGGCGAACGGCCAGGCGTCCCTCGACGTGCTGAACGACGCACGGATCGCCTCCCTGAAGGCGCGCGCCAACGAGAACCTCACCCTGGTCGCCCGGGGCGCGGTGCTCACCGCCGACGGCTCGGCCGACCAGTACCAGACCGACTACGCCTCGGACATGGACACGCTCCGTACCGAGCTGGACAGGGCGGGGAAGCTGGCGGACGACGACCTCGGGAGCACCCCGGTGGCGACCGCCGTCGGCAGCGTGACGGAGTGGCAGAAGCGCCACGCCGACGCCCGCGAGACCGACGACGGCGGGGACTACGAGGGCGCGCTCGCCCTGGTCATCGGGGCGAAGGACTCCACCGGCGAGTGCTTCTCGAAGGTGGACGCCGCCCTGGAGAAGGCCCTGGCCCACGAGCAGGAGCAGTTCGACGCGGCGGCCGGGAAGGGCCGCGGCGCACTGGACGGGTTGCCGGCCGGGGCGGGGGTCCTGGCGTTGCTGGGAGCGGTCGCCGCGATCACGGGGACCGGCCGGAGACTCGGGGAGTACCGGTGAACGAGCGAGCACCAGGGCCGGTCGACGAGCCTGCGGAGGCAGGAGCGGGAGGAGGGACCCCGATGTCACGGACACGCACACGGCCCCGGACCGGCAGGGGCGGCCTGCGCGGCTGGGGCGGGGTGACGGCGATGGCCGTGGCCTGTGTGCTCACCGCCCTGTTCGCCCTGCTGCCGCTCGGGCGGGAGACCTCCGGCTCCTCGGCCGGCGGCTCCGGGCCGGGCGCGGTACCTGCCACCCAGGTGCGCGCGGACACCTGCGAGAAGCCGGAGGCCAGCCTGCCGCCGTCCCGGACCGACGGGCCGGGGGTCGCGCGGATCAAGGAGCGCGGCAAGCTCATCGCGGGGGTGGACCAGAACAGCTACCGCTGGGGGTACCGCAATCCGGCGACCGGGAAGCTGGAGGGCTTCGACATCGACCTCGTCCGGGCCATCGCCCAGGACATCCTCGGCGACTCCTCCAAGGTGGTCTTCCGGGCCATCCCGACCAGCCAGCGGATCGCGGCACTGGAGAGCGGCCGGGTCGACGTGGTGGTGCGGACGATGACGATCAACTGCGCGCGGCTGAAGCAGGTCGCGTTCTCCACCGCCTACTTCCAGGCGGGTCAGCAGGTGCTCGCCCCGGTGGCCTCGGACATCACCGGGTACAACGCCTCGCTGCGCGGGAAGCGGGTCTGCACCGCCGAGGGCTCCACCGCCTACGAGGCCCTGAAGAAGCAGTCGTACGGCGCGGTCTTCGAGGACGCGCACGACGGCACCGCCGAGGACGAGGACCGTCTGACCGTCCCCAGCCAGCTCGACTGCCTGGTACGGCTCCAGCTCGGCGAGGTGGACGCCGTGGTGACGGACAACGCGCTGGCGGCGGGCCAGGTGGCCCAGGACCCGACGGTGGAGCTCAAGGGCGGCCCGTTCACCACGGAGTACTACGGTGTCGCCGCCAAGCTCGGCTCCGACGACCTGGTGGCCCGGGTCAACCAGGTACTGGCGGACTACCGCGGCGGCGGTGCGGGGAGCCCGTGGATGCGCTCGTACCGCACGTGGCTGGAGGCCGGACTGCCCGGCATCACGGCGCCCCCGGCGCCCACGTACCGGAGCAACTGATCCCGGCGGGCCCACGGGCCGTCGGCGAGAGCGGAGAGGTGAGCGATGGGCGTCGCGGGACCCTTCCCCGGCTACGCGGCAAGGCCCCCGGGACCGGTCATGGACCGGGACGAGGCGGACCGTGCGCTGGCCCGGCTCGGCGCGGAGCACGAGGCGATCGAGACCTCGCTGCTCGCCCTCCAGGACCACGCGGGCAGGCGTCTCCTGGAAGGTGCCGACCTGACCGGGGTGACCAAGGAGCGCTGGGCGACCACCGAGCGGTCGATCACCCTGCTCTGGGGGTACTTCGACGCGTACGCGGACGCGCTCGGTGAGGCGCGCGCGGTGCGCGCCCGCAGGCGGCACCCCAGCCGGGACGACCTGGAGACCCTGACCGGGCTGCTCCGGGGCCGGGAGATCACCGTGGCGCACGGAGCGGTGGCGCCCGATCCCTCGATCGCCGGACCGGCCCGGCTCGCCGAGCGCTTCTCGCTGGAGGAGCTGGTGGGCCGGATGAACACGCTCTACGCGCGCTCGCTGGACATGGTGGTGGCCTCCGACTCCGTCTGGTCGGCGCTGCCCGCCCGGATCGACCTGCTCGCCGCCGAACTCCACCGCACCCGCTCACTGGCCCACTCCGTGGGGGTCAGGCCGGGCGAGCACCCGTCCGGCGACGACCTGGAGTCGATCACCCAGGAGCTGGCCGGGCTGCGGGCCCAGGTCATCGCCGACCCGCTGGCGTTCTGGCTGCCGGGCTCCGGCAGCGCGGCGCCGGGCGGCGGTCGCGCGGACACCGCGCGGTACGACCGGGCGGCCCGCGCGCTGGAGGAGGTACGCCGGGAGATCGAAGCGGTCCTCGCCGTCCGGCAGGACGCCGAACACCGGCTCGCGCGGCTGCGGGACGTGCTGTCGCGCGCCGACCGCACGCTGGCCGAGGCACGGGTCGCCCGGGTCGAGGTGCTGGCGAAGATCGCGGCCTCGGAGGTGCCCGCGGTCAGCGGCCCGCCGACCGCGCTCCAGGAGCGGCTGGCCGCCGCCTCCGAGCACCGCAGGCACGCCCGCTGGCACCGGCTCCCGCCGCTGCTCGAACAGTTGGAGCGGGAGGCGGAGGAAGAGCTGCTGCGCGCCCGCGAGTCGCTGACCTCGGTCACCGCGCCGCTCGCCGTGCGGGCGGAGCTGCGTGGCCGGCTCGACGCGTACCGCGCGAAGGTGGCGCGGCACGGGCTCGCGGAGGACCCGCTGCTGATCGAGCGGTACGACGCGGCCCGCCGGATGCTGTGGAGCGCGCCCTGCGATCTGCGGGTCGCCGGTCAGGCGGTGCTGCGCTACCAGCACACGGCCACCGAGATGATGGCGCCGAGCCGGACGTCCTCGCCCGAGGACCGGCCACGCGACGAGGGGGAGACACGATGAGTACCCGGTGCCAGCGCCCCACGTGCGAGGGCTCCTACGAGGACATGGGCGAGGGGGAGCTGTACTGCGACACCTGCGGCCTGGCCCCCGTCGTCTCTCCGGACGGCATGGTCGCCTCGCCGCCCACCGGGATCGCCGGTGCGGCGCGCGGCGGTTCGGCCTCCTCGCCGGCCGGTTCGCGGGCCTCGGCCCGTGCGTCCTCGCGGTCCTCGACGTCACGGCGGTCCGTCTCGGGACGGCTGTCGCGGGAACTTCGCCGCCCAGGGTGACGACGTGATCCTCTTCGGCCTCACCGCCGTGCGCAACGTCGGTACCAACGTGGTGG
>NZ_JBSFVR010000513.1:0-3951 GCF_053592415.1 Streptomyces sp. NPDC002690
GGCACCCTCGCCCGCCGGGGCGCACCGGCCGACGCCCCGCTCGTCCTCGGCGCGCTGCGCGAGGCCGTGCGCGCGGGCCGGCCCGACACCCTGAGGCTGGGACCGCTGGTCGACGGAGCGGGTCGCCTCGGCATCACCTGTGCCGCCCCCGTCCTGCGCCACGTCTACCGGGAGACCCCCTCCTCGCACCTGAGGGGCCGCGCCGCCCGCGCGCTCGCCGCCACCGACCCGTCCTTCGCGACCGGATTCGCCGTCGAATGCCTGTGGGACTGCGAGGAGACCACCCGCGAGATCGCCGCGCTGCACGCGGAGACCGGGGACGTCCGCGTCGCCGAGCGGCTGCGACGCCTCGCCGCCGACCCCGCCGAGGAGGCCGAGGTGCAGACCGCCGTGCGCAGCCGCATCGAGCCCGAGGCGACCGGCGTCTGACCCGGCGTCGAACAGTGCGGTGACGCCCCGGGGAAAAGGTGACCCCCCGGGGCGCGCGCCGCGCCGGAGTGCCGCCGGGTGATGGCACCCTTCGCGCATGCGCCGGGCGATGGCACCCTCCGTGCACGCGCCGGTACCTGCGCCATGCACGGGTGACAACGGCCACGGGACGTTATCCGGCCGGACAGATCCTTGTCGGCCCGCTCACGCCCGGGCTGAGAACAACCCCCGTATGCGTGTCGTCATCGTCACCGAATCCTTCCCGCCGGACATCAACGGCGTGGCCCACTGCACCCTGCAGACCGCACGGCACCTCGCCGCCCGCGGTCACCAGCCGCTCGTCATCGCGCCGGCCGCGTCCGGCGCGGACGCGGCGGAAGCCCTCGACGCCGACGCACCCTGTCCGGTGGTCCGCGTCCCCTCCCTGCCGCTCCCCGGCTACCCGCAGGTCCGGGTGGCGCTCCCCGGCCGCAGGCTGGCCGCCGCCCTCACCGCCCACCGCGCCCAACTCGTCCACCTCGCAGGCCCGTTCGTGCTCGGCGCACGCGGGATGAACGTCGCCGCACGGCTCGGGCTGCCCACCGTGGCCGTCTACCAGACCGACCTCGCCGGCTACGCCCGCGCCTATCTCAGGACCGGCGAGCAGACCGCGTGGCGCCGCATGCGCACCGTCCATGCCGCCGCCGATCGCACCCTCGCCCCCTCCACCGCCGCATTGGGCGACCTCGTCGCGCACGGCGTGCCGCGCGTCCACCTCTGGCCCCGGGGCGTCGACACCGTACGGTTCCATCCCGGCCTGCGTGACGAGCGGCTGCGCCGGACCCTCGCCCCGGACGGCGAACGCCTGGTCGGGTACGTCGGACGCCTGGCACCCGAGAAGCACGTCGAAATCCTCGCCGGCGCCTGCGGCGTCCCCGGTGTCAAGGTCGTCGTCGTCGGCGACGGCCCCAGCGGCACCTCGCTGCGCGCGGCCCTTCCCGGAGCCGTCTTCCTCGGCCGCCGTACCGGCGACGAACTCGCCCGGATCTACGCCTCGCTGGATCTGTTCGTCCACACCGGCCCGTACGAGACCTTCTGCCAGACCGTCCAGGAGGCCATGGCGTCCGGACTGCCGGTCGTCGCACCCGCGGCGGGCGGACCGCTCGACCTCGTCGACCACGGCCGCACCGGACTGCTGGTCCCGCCGCTCGACCCGGGGGCCGTCCGTGACGCGGTCCGGGCGCTCGTCGCCGACCCGGAGCGTGCCGCCGCGTACGGACGGGCCGGGCACGACACGGTGCGGGGCCGCACCTGGGAAGCCGTCGGCGACCTGCTGCTGCACCACTACGACGAGGTGCTGCGCGACCGCACGGCGGTGGCCGCGTGAACGGGCTCCGGATCGTCAGACTCGCCAACTTCGTCACCCCCGCCTCCGGCGGACTGCGCACCGCTCTCGACGAACTCGGCCGCGGCTACCGCGAAGCCGGCCACGACCCCGTCCTCGTCGTCCCCGGCGCCGAGGCCGCCGACTACCGCACCCCGGCGGGACGGGTGATCACCCTGCCCGGCCCGGTGCTGCCCGGCCGCGGCGGCTACCGCGTCCTGCTGGGCCGGCGCCGGCTCACCGCCCTGCTGGAGGAGCTGCGTCCGGACCGGCTGGAGGTCTCCGACCGCACCAGCCTGCGCTGGACCGGCGAGTGGGCCCGCCGCGCCCGGGTCCCGGCCGTCATGGTCTCCCACGAGACGGCCCACGGTGTCCTGCGTACCTGGGGCGTCCCGGACCGCGCCGCCGGGATCGCCGCCGACCGCCTCAACACCCTGAGCGCGCACGCCTTCACCCGGATCGTCTGCACCACCGAGTGGGCCGCCCGCGAGTTCCTGCGGACCGGCGCCACCAACGTGGTCCGCGCACCCCTCGGCGTCGACCTGCTGCGCTGCCACCCCGAACGCCACGACCCCGGGCTGCGGGCCCGCCTGCTCCGGGGCCAGGACGTCCTCCTCCTGCTCTGCTCCCGGCTCTCCGTGGAGAAGCGCCCCGGACGCGCCCTGGACACCCTGGCCGCGCTGCGCGCGCACGGCGAGGTCCGGGCGAGCCTGGTGGTGGCCGGGGACGGCCCGCAGCGGGCCGCTCTGGAGCGCCGCGCCAGGGCCGAACGCCTGCCCGTGCTCTTCGTCGGCCACATCGCCTCCCGCGACCGGGTGGCGGGCCTCCAGGCCTCCGCCGACCTCGTCCTCGCCCCCGGCCCGGCCGAGACCTTCGGCCTCTCCGCGCTGGAGGCCCTCGCATGCGGCACCCCGGTGGTGGCGAGCGCCACTTCGGCGCTGCCCGAGGTCGTCGCCGGCGCCGGACTGCCCGCCGCCGACACCGGCGACGCGTTCGCCGCCGCGGTACGGAAGCTGCTCGCCCGCCCCGAGAAGGAGCGCCGGACCGCCGCACGGGAACGAGCCGAGTCCTACGGCTGGGACCGCTCGGTCGCCGCGTTCCTCCAGGCGCACGACGTACCGCGCCGTCACGGGGCCCGGGAGGCCCGGGCATGAGCGCGCCCACCGACGTCACGGCCCGGGACGACGTCCCCCGCAGAGTGGGCGGCCCGCCCGGGCCGCTCCGGTTCGCCGCACTCGGCGACTCGTTCACCGCGGGGGTCGGCGACCCGGTGGCCCAGGACCTGCGCGGGTGGGCCGGACTCCTCGCGGACTCGCTCGACGACGGCTCCCGGGGCGTGGAGTTCCGCAACTACGCGGTCAGCGGATCGCTCTCGGCCGACGTGCGCGAACACCAGGCGCCCGCCGCCGCCGTGTTCCGACCGCACCTCGCGGCCGTCGTCTTCGGCACCAACGACACCCTGCGCCACCCCTTCGACCTGGACCGCCTCGCCCACCGCATGGACGAGGTCTGCGCGCTGCTGGCGGCGGGCGGAGCCGTACTTCTGACGGCCTGTCTGCCGGACCCGGGGGCCGTCCTGGGACTGCCCGCCACGCTCGGCCGCCCGCTCGCGCGCCGCCAGCAGGGCGTGAACGCCGTCGTGCACCACCTCTCGGCCCGGTACGCGGCGGTCCACCTGCACGCCCACGACCCCGCCTGGGTGGCGGACCGCTCGCTGTGGAGCCCGGACCGCCTCCACCCCGCCGAACGCGGACACCGCAAGGTCGCGGCGGACTTCCACGGCCTGCTCACCGCGCGCGGCCTGGCGACCGGAGCGCCGCCCGGGTCCGAGCCCCGGCTGCCCCGCCCCGGCCGTGCGGCCTCCGCCCGGCTGCTCGTCACGGAGGGCGCCGGATGGCTGGCCCGCCGGTCCACCGATCTGCTGCCCCAGCTGTTCCTGCTGGCCGCCCGTGAGGCCGGCCACGCCGCCCTCGGCACCACCGCCCGCCTCGACGAGGAGCACCGGCGGACCGTGCTCGCCGCATTGACCGCCCTGCGGCCCGTACCGCCCCGGCCGACCCCGCGAGGAACTCCAGAAGATCCGGGGCAAGGACCTCGCGATGATCTTCCAGGAGCCGATGACCTCGCTGAACCCGGTCCTCACCATCGGCCGGCAGATC